>NZ_JBEGDB010000439.1:0-4217 GCF_043638955.1 Bradyrhizobium sp. 31Argb
GCTTCCTCCTAAAAGAAAGCCTTGAATCACGTTCAATCTGATTTGAGAATCCCAAGAGTCCACACGGCCTAGCGCGAGACGCCATGGCCTGTGAACGCTCGAAATGGCGGATCGAGACGTCGTTGGCGCTGATTGCGGCGCTGTTTATCGGCTCCACAGGTCCGGCCGCGGCGCAGAGCATCATGCGCACTCCGGAAATCCGCGTCGCCCCGCGGGTGCCGAGCGTCAGCGCGAATGTCGGGCCGCGCGTCAATACCAATATCGGCGGGGCGGCGGTTGCGCGGACCCCCTCGCGGATCAGCGTCACCACGATGCCCCGCATTGGCGTGCACTCGACGCTGCCCTCCGTGCGCTATTCGCCCAACCTCCATCGCGCCTGCGACGCTGCCTATCGCGGCAGCGACGGCGAGTGCCTCGACCGTCCCGTCGTCTCCACTGCGGATGGCGGCAGTGGTGGCAAGGCGGCCGGCAGGAAAGCCAAGGGCGGATCGCGCAGCAACGCGCCGCAAACCGCGGTTGATCTCCGCGCGGTGCCCAACGAACTCGTGGCCGAAATCGATGGTGCGCTGACCGACGCGCAGATCGAGGAGCTGGCGCGGCGTCATGGCTTGGCGCGGCTGGAGATACAGAACGTCCCGTTGCTCGGCTCCACTATCGGCCTGTTCCGCATCACCGATCGCCGCCCGGTGGACGTGGTGCGCCGGGCGCTGGCCGGCGACGGCCGTGTGCGCTCGGTGCAGCTCAATTTCCGCTACCTGCTGCAGGACCAGAAGACGGCACCGACCGAGGGCGATCCGGCGCAATACGCGCTGGCGCAGCTTCGCCTGCCGCAGGCGCACACGCTGGTCCGCGGCATGAACGTGACCATTGCCGTGATCGATTCCGGCATCGATGCCAACCATCCCGAGTTGGCGAATACGATTGCCGACACGTTCGATGCGATCGGCAGCAATGAAGGGCCGCATGCGCACGGCACCGGCATCGCGGGGGCGATCGCCGCCCATGCCAGGCTGATGGGGAGCGCGCCGGAGGTGCGCATTCTCGCGATCCGCGCGTTCGGCGCGACCGCGAACGGGGCGCAGAGCTCGTCCTATGTGATCCTGAAGGGACTGGATTATGCGGCGCTGCACGGCGCGCAGATCATCAATATGAGCTTTGCCGGCCCTAAGGATCCGCTGATCGAGCGGGCGGTCGCTGCGAGTGCGGCGCGCGGGATCTTGCTGGTCGCCGCCGCCGGCAATGCCGGCGCGAAATCGGCGCCGCTCTATCCCGCCGCGAACCCGAACGTGATCGCGGTCAGCGGCACCGATGCGCAGGAGAAACTGTTCTCCGCCTCGAACCGGGGCAACCACATCGCGCTCGCCGCGCCCGGCGCCGATATCTTCCTGCCGGCGCCGGACGGCAAATACCAGATCACCTCGGGCACGTCGTTTTCCGCCGCCTTCGTCAGCGGCATTGCGGCCCTGGTGCTGGAGCGCAATCCGTCGCTGAAACCGAACGAGGTGCGTTCGATCCTGACCGGCACGGCGCGCGATCTCGGTGCCCCCGGACGTGATGATTTGTTTGGGGCGGGGCAGGCCGATGCGTTCGCGGCGGTATCCGCCGTTGCGGCAGTTCCGCTCGCCTCCGGCAAGCACGCACCGGCTGCGCCCGCACAGGATAACACTTCTGTGAGCCGGGCGATGGAACAGTCGGCACCGGCCATGGCCGCGGACAAATCGGCCGAAAATGACGCGAAAAGCCCCGCCGCGCAGTGAGTTTTCCGCGCTTTCGGGCCGCGGACCGTCGCCGCGGAAGGTTAAAAAAATCGAACCGGGATTTTGAACGTCGGGCAGGGTGTCGCGACCAATAAAGTGTGGGAGCGATCCATTCCTCCCCATTAGCTATATCAGGCGCGAGCGCCCATCCACCCCAAGCGCCCATATGGCTTGACCCGTCCGGTTGTCCCCCCGGACGGGTCTTCATTTTTGGGGACAGCGCTTCCTTGTCGCACGCACGGTCATGCAGGTGTCGCGTCGACCGTCTAAGAGCCGCAAACCCAATAATCCAGTATTCCTGCGGACTTCTCTGCGTGCCCCGAGTCGTTTACGAAAAGGTGTTAGACTTTTTTAACCTTTTCCACAGAATATCCCCGTCATATTTTGATTCGGTTCGGTTGCGTCCTGCGTCCGTTTCTCTCTTTACGGGCTGTCTTAATGACAAATCGAACTGACGCGGCCAGAGGCCGCGAGATCGTGGCGCGCTGGTGCGCGCTGGCGGAAGCACGGCTGGAACACCTCACCGAACTGTTCGAATCCGGGCGCTGGCGCCGCTATCACAGCGATGTGTCCTTCCTCGAGAACGTCCAGGAGGCCAAGCAGGCGGTCGAGACGTGGCGCGACCTGTTGCGGCGCGAGGCCTCGCTGGACAATTCGCCGATCGACATCTCCTGGCTCGGCCGCGGCCGCGTGACGCCGCTGCCGGCTCCGGTACGGCTGCAGCAGCGACCGGTCGAGCGGCCGGCACCAGTGGCGCCGCCGGAGCCGCCGGTCGAGGTTGTCGCGCTCGTGCAGGCTGTGGAAGAGGAGGCGCCGGTGCCGGAAGAGGCGCCGCTGCCGCTGCTCGACCTCGCCGCCATGCAGGCGCGCTATCCGCTGCTGCGCAACACGCTCTAAAAGCTATCTTCGGACCGCGTTGCCGCCGAGCACGAGTTGCGCGTATTGCTGCGCGCCGGCGACTGACAGGTCCGTCGTGATGACCCGCGCATGGTCGAGCCCGACCACGGCGCCGCGCGGCGCTTCCGAGATCATGTTGTTGTGGACCAGCGCGATCCCGGCGCCCGGTACCACCGAGACACCGACACCGACGAACGCCTTGCGGATCACATTGCCCGTGATAGCGACGTCGCGCAGATATTTGCCCCAGCCGGCAACGATGCCGAAGGAGGGCGCATTCTCGATCACGTTGCCCGTGACGGCGGTGTCCGCCTCGATATAGATGCCGATGCCGGCGTCATCGTCCGGCGCGGTCCCGATCGGTCGCTTCGGGATCAGGTTGCGGATGATGTTGCCCTGGACCGCCGCGATGCGGCCACCCTCGTTGAAATTGCAGACGGAGACGCCAACGGCGGCGCCGTCGACCGTGTTGTTGGCGATGACGGCGCCCTCGAAGGCGAACTCCGAATAGAGCGCGACCTCGCGGACATCGCTGACGCTGTTGTCTGATATATGGATGTTCGACGCCGAATTGCCGCGCACCGCGGAATAATCGCAATTGCGAATGCGGTTGCCGCGCACGATCACATTGCCGGCCCGGAAGGCGTTGATGGCGTTGCCGTACTGGCCCGAGCCGCCGGGGCCGGCCTTGATGTCCTCGATGCGGTTGTCGGCAACGATCGTGCCGTCGTCGCCGATGGCCGTGCGCAGGATCTCGATGCCGTTGTCGTTGGTGCCTGAGATCGTGTTGCGCGAGACCATCAGGCCCAGCGCGTCGAACGAGACGATGGCGGTGGTTGCAATGTTGGTGAAGATGTTGCCGCTGACGTCGCCCGACACCTGCTCGAACCAGATGCCGTTGCCGCCGCTGCCTTTGATCTCGCATCCGGTGATGCGGACATCGCGCGCGGTGAGGCAATGCACGAGGCCGCGACGTGTCGGCAGCGGCACATTGCCGCCGTCCAGCGTGAGGTCGGAGAGGCCGATGTTGTCGGCGCCTTCACCAAGAAACATCGACAGCCCGCCGTTGAAGACGAGTTTGGTCGCGCCGCGCACGCCGACGAGTTGCGAGCCGCGCTGCAGGCGGAGCAGGCCGGTGCGATAGACGCCCGGCGGCAGCGCCAGCGGCGCTTGCGCGCGTGCGGCCTCATCGATCGCGCGCTGCAGGGCCTTGGTCTGGTCGTCGGCACTGCCGGGGCGGACGCCATATTGCGTGGCGTCGCGGCCGAGCGCGGAGGTGAGCGGTGCCGCGCGCGCAGCGTCCGCCGACAGCGCCAGCGCGCCTGCGGCGCCCGCTGCGGAAACCCCGATGAGATGGCGGCGATTGACGTCCATGATCCCTCGCGAAGGAAGTCGTACCGCACAACTGTAGCCTGGCAGGGTGAGCGCGAGGGGGCGTAGACGCAATTGTTGCAGGTAGGGTTAACCCGCGGCAACGAAAACCGCTGTCGTCCCGGCCTTGAGCCGGGACCCATATGTGGACGGCCCCCGTGGCACAAGAGCTTTTGAGGTGATCGGATCGCT
>NZ_JBEGDB010000043.1:0-44270 GCF_043638955.1 Bradyrhizobium sp. 31Argb
CCGCGCGAAACTACTTCGCCGTCGTCGCCATTGCCGCCACTCTGCTCTGGATAAGGTAACTGTCCACACGGCCTAGTGCAGCTTCCGCCGATGCTCGATCGTCCTTGGATGCGATAGACCGTCTGTCGGCTGAGACCAGTGGCCTTTGCAATTTCACCGATGCCTGCTGATTGGCCCAGCATGTCGCATACGGCGGAGAACTGCTCCCTTGAGAAGCTCGGCTTCCGTCCTCGGTACTTGGTATCCCCAGCTCGTTCCTTGGCGAGCGCGATCCCGCCCTGCTGGGCTTCCTTGATGGCGCCTGTGCCGTTGCCGCCATGAAGGCGATGAGGGCGTCCCGGACGGCCATCGGGTCTTCCGAGTGACCGAAATCGCTGATCTGGAGCGGTTGAGCCCGTAGCCCGGGTGAAGCGGAAGGCCAAACCCGGGAATCTGCGCGCGTGTTCGCGGGCGGGCCCGGGTTAGGCTGGCGCTTCACCCGGGCTACGGTCCTTGCTGATCAACTCAACGAGCCTCGGTACCGCCAACGAGATGCTCGCGAAAGAACCGCACAATGCTCGCATCGAATTCGCGATGAAAGGCTGAGCGGTCGAAGCCTTCGGGGTCGGTGCAGAAGCGCGGCAGGTTCGCCGCGAGTTCAGGTGAGCACGGTGGGAGGAAGGCGTAATGGCCGGCCGGCACCACGTGAATCTCGGGCTTGCCTGGCAGGCTGCCGACGACGCGCTCGGTGCCCGACGGATCCACGCCGCCGCCTCCTCGTTCCGAGCGCCAGAACTGGAGGGGGATCTTGATCGCGGCCAAATTGTCCTGCGTGAAAACTGCGCTCGGTGCATCGGCAATCACCGCAGCCCGGATGCGCGCATCATGTGGCGGGTTGGGCGGGGTCTCGCCGTTGTGGAGTTGCGCGCAAGGGCCTGTCTTATCCGTGCAAAAATGTGCGAGCCTGCCGAAATCCGGCTTGGCGCCCGCCAGGGCCAGGCCGGTATAGCCTCCGAAAGAAAAGCCGAAGAAGCCTATTCTGGTGGGATCGATGGATGCCTTGTCTTTCCAATCGTTCAGCATGAAGTCGAGCAGGCGAACCATATCCTCCGGGCGTGTCTGCCCGAGGGCCAGCGTATCTCGCTTCGACGAGTCGTTGGCGTTGTCGCCTGGATGATTGATGGCTGTGACGACAAAGCCGGCATCAGCCAGCGCTTCCGCGACATCACGGTGAAGCCCGAACCAGCCGCCACGGCCGTGCGAGACGATGACCAGCGGCAGCTTCGTCCCCGCGATGGGGCAATCCTTCACGCCTTCAAGCGGATCGGAAAAAGGCACGGCAAGCGTGCCGAGCGGCACCTTCTGCGGTGCGGTCGCGCATGGATACCAGATGGCGCCTGAAAGGGCGGGATCGGAGTCGAGAAGCTGGATGCCGGCGGCCTCGACGGGCGAGCCGAAGCAGCACAAGATGATAGCGTAAGCCCAGAATGTCCTGCGCACCCGGCGGCCCCATCACAATCGGCTCTACTGCGCCAGAACTAAACTGCCTGAAGGCGGCACACAACACCGGTACGCAATCCAGCGCCGAGCATGTGTTTTGTGCCACCGCGGTAGGTCAGCAGCGGTGACATTTTTCTCGCGTGCCACCTGTGGTAGATTACCGATACATCCTTGACGGCGCGGACTGAATTTCCGGGACGTGCCGGCGGCAGTCGCTGATCTGTGTCGGGAAGTGGGAATGTCGGAGTCGGGTATCGAGCGCACGGGGCGGCCGACCGATCTCGCTGCCAGCGACACGATTTGGATTCCCGGCGCCACTTTCCGAATGGGTTCCGACAATCACTACCCCGAAGAGGCGCCCAGCCATCGGGTGAGCGTGGACGGCTTCTGGATCGACCGCACGCCGGTGACCAACGGCGCATTCAAGACATTCGTCAACGCGACCGGCTATGTCACCACGGCGGAGATTCCGCCGAACCCAAAAGACTATCCCGGCGCCCTGCCGAAGATGATCTATGCCGGCTCGCTGGTGTTCTCGCCGCCGCGTCGCGTACACGATCTGCGCGACTGGAGCCAGTGGTGGACGTTCATGAAGGGCGCCAACTGGCGGCGACCGTACGGACCTGGAAGCAACATCAAGGACCTGGACGACCATCCATTGGTGCACGTTTCGTACGCGGACGTGCTCGCCTACGCGAAATGGATAGGCAAGCAGCTTCCCACCGAATCCGAATGGGAGCTTGCCGCGCGCGGCGGTCTGGATGGTGAGGAGTTCGCCTGGGGCAACACGCTGACGCCTGACGGCCGGCACATGGCCAACACATGGCAAGGCGACTTCCCGGTCCAGAACATCTGCGAGGACGGCTTCCAGCGCACCTCGCCCGTCACGGCATTTCCGCCGAACGGCTACGGCGTCTACGACATGATCGGCAATGTCTGGGAATGGACTGCCGACTGGTGGTCGGCCCGTCATGAAGCGGATAGCGCGAAGCCTTGCTGCGTTCCGCAGAATCCGCGCGGCGGCCCGGAGCACGTGAGCTTTGATCCAGGTCAACCGAACATCCGCATCCCCCGCAAAGTCTTGAAGGGCGGCTCGCATCTGTGCGCGCCGAACTATTGCCGCCGGTATCGGCCCGCCGCCCGGCATGCCGAACCGGTCGACACGTCGACGAGCCATGTCGGTTTCAGGTGCGTAGTCAGAAATGGGAGTGAACGATGAGCTCGGAGAAGAAACAGTCGTTTCTCGATCGCCGCAACTTGCTCTTGAGCGGGACGGCGCTGGTCGCCGCGACGCTGACCTCCGAGGCGCTTGGCCAGGACCAAAAGTCCGCGGCGCCGGCTCCCGCCGCATCGCCACTGCCCGGCGACCGCAAGCCAAACATTCTCGTTATCTTCGGTGACGATATCGGCATAGCGAATATCAGCGCCTATTCCGGCGGTCTCATGGGCTATGAAACGCCCAATATCGACCGGATCGCCCGCGAGGGGATCAGATTCCTTCATTACTATGGCGAGCAGTCCTGCACCGCAGGTCGAGCGGCCTTCCTGACCGGGCAGCATGGAATCCGGACCGGACTGACGAAGGTTGGATATCCCGGGGCTCCGATGGGAATGAGCCAGCTTGATCCTTCAGCAGGCGGCCTGCTCAAGCATCTCGGTTACGCGACCGGGCAATTTGGCAAGAATCACGTCGGCGATCGCAACGAAACCTTGCCGACCGTGAATGGCTTCGACGAGTTCTTCGGCAATCTCTACCACCTCAACGCCGAGGAAGAGCCCGAGCTGCCCGACTATCCGAAGGATCCTGCCTACCGCGCCAAATTCGGACCCCGCGGCGTGTTGAGGTGCAGGGCAACTGACCGCGACGATCCGACCGTCGATCCGCGCTTCGGAAGGATCGGCAGGCAGACGATCGAGGACACCGGCGCGCTCACCAAGAAGCGAATGGAGACCATCGACGACGAGACCTCGGCGGCGGCGATCGATTTCATGAAGCGCCAGCAATCAGCGGGGCGGCCCTTCTTCTGCTGGTTCAATTCCACACGCATGCATCTGCGAACGCATGTGCGCGACAGCCATCGCGGGCGCTACACGCACGGCGACAGCGAGTATGTCGACGGCATGATCGAGCATGACGACACGATCGGGGCGCTGCTCGGCGCGCTCGACGACATGGGCATCGCGAACAACACCATCGTTGTCTACACCAGCGACAACGGACCTCACATGAACACCTGGCCGGATGGCGCCATGACCTGGTTCCGTTCGGAAAAGAACACCAATTGGGAAGGTGCGTTCCGCGTGCCCTGCCTGGTTCGCTGGCCCGGCGTGATCAAGCCCGGAACGGTCACCAATGAGCTCATGAGCCACAACGACTGGATACCGACACTGTGCTCGATCGCCGGAGAACCCGATATCGTCAACAAGCTGCGAGCCGGCTACACCGCCAACGGTATCGACTACAAGGTGCATCTCGACGGCTACGACCAGTCGCAATTCCTCCGCAACGTGAGCGGGACCGCGGCAAACAACAACGGGGTCAAGAGCGCCCGCGACAAGTTCTTCTACGCCGACGACGATGGTCTGCTCGTTGCCCTTCGAAAGGGCGACTACAAATATGTCTATGCCGAGCAACGTGCTCCGGGACAGATGCAGGTCTGGGCCGAGCCTTTCACGAAATTGCGCCTGCAGAAGATCTACAATCTGTTCCAGGATCCGTTCGAGCGGGCGGACATCACCTCCAACACCTACTGGGACTGGAACCTCAATCACGTCGGTGCGATCTACGGCGCGATGGACGATGTTTCTCAGTTCATGGTCACGTTCAAGGAGTTTCCGCCGCGTTCGTTTCCGCCGAGTTTCGTGCCGACAACGATCATGGAAGACGCAATCGCTGACCTGAAGGCGGCGAGGAGACGAGGTACGGTTGGTACGGGCAACTAGAGCATGATGGCTGCCAATCAACGGCCACGCTTGGCTTGCGCCGAATATTCCGCAAGACGCCGCCACTTCGCGGCGGAATATTGCCGATTGTACTGTGCCACGCCCCAGCCGGCTGCTCCGTCCAGGAAGCCCAGGCGCAGAACGTAGACCTTCAGGAAGGCGGCCAAGCCATGCAAAGGCGCAGCGAACGGGCCTGCGCGGCGGCCGCGGGCGTTCATCTGCTCGGCTGCGGCTCGGGAATAGCGGTCGATCTTGTCCTGGGCGTCGGACCAGGATTCGATTGAATCATGCTCGATGGTGACATCGATCCGCTTGATGGGGCCGTCGACGATCAGCCCCTCGTGGACCAGGTCGTCGGAAAATCGGGCCTGTCCGCGCTGGAACAGGCGAACGACATAGTCGGAAGACCAACCTCCGAATCTCAGCGCCTTGCCGCAGAAACGCGATCGCCGGAGCGTCTGGTAGGCGGCAGGTGCGTCCGCCGCGTTGACGGCGCTCCTGATCTGGTCGCCAAATTCCGGCTCGATCCATTCGTCGGCATCAAGCGACAGGACCCAGTCGCCTCGCGCGAGCGCGAGCGCGCGGCTCTTCTGCGGCCCGTATCCCGGCCAATCCGATGTCACCACGACACGTGCGCCGCTCTCGCGGGCGATCTCCACCGTTCGATCCGTGCTGCCGCTGTCGACCACGATGATCTCGTCCGCATCAACCGAACGCAGGCACCGCGCAATGCAGTGCTCTTCGTTCTTGGTGATCACGATCAGGGACAGGCTCGGCATGCGTCATCCCGCAGATGGCTCGGCCTGCGCGGATGCGGCCACCGCGCCACCATTCGTTGTTGGCTTGATCCAGAGGATATCGGTCTGGTCTTCGATGCGACGCAGATCCTTGAGCTCAACCCGGGCAGCCTTGGACGACTTGCCTACGAGCTGATGGGGGACAAATCGGGCTCCGAGCAGCCGATCGATCATCCCCTCGACCGACAGATCGCCGTCGCGGCTCAATTGAGGAGAGTATTCCGTGATGACGACATCGGCGCGCTCGAGCGCCTTCACCGCACCCGCCAGAACCGCGGGCTCAAAGCCTTCCACATCAATCTTCATCAACAAAATTCTGTCCTGCGCCAGCCCAAGGGCTCCGAGCGCGGAATCGACGTCGGTCAACGGGACCACGCGTGAGCCCAGGCCATAGTTCTTGATCAGCGAGTGGCGCCCATTGTTGGACCTTTTGTAACGGTGCAAATGCGCATGCCCGACGGTGGCGCCAACCGCGCAAGGGTAGACGACAACCTTGTCGATATCGTTGATCGTGAGATTGCGATCGAGCAGCCAGGCATTGGTCGCATCCGGTTCAAACGCCACCACGGTGGTGACGGAGGCATGCTGAGCGGCATGCACCGCATGCCAGCCGAGATTGGCGCCGACGTCGACGACGATGCCCTTCGGTTGATTTTGCAGGTACCCGCTAATCCAGTCGGTCAATTGCGGTTCAAACCGGCCATATTTCGCGATATGACGGCCGATGACGTCGCGGCACTGGACGATGAAGCGCAGTTTCGACCCCGTCGCATAGGTCTGGAACGACGTGCCTTGCGGCATCATCCAGGCGAGCAGGAGCTTCATCGATTGGACTGGTCTAGGTATTCGGGGCATCTAGTCGTTTCTCTCGACGTCGCGACCTCTTCGGGAGGAGATCGTCCGTACAGAGCGGGTAAGCCAAAGTCCAGATGCCGCCAAACGCTTCATCGCCGGTTTCCTGGGCGGGGCAGTTCAGGGGATGTCGGCCCTGCGAAACATGCTGAACTGGAACGACTGCTCCGTGCCCCATGGCGTTCCATGCCGATGCTGCCGCCGATCGGTGAGCTCGAACGCAGGGCCCAGGATCCGGCCGAGGCCCTCCGGGTCGTAGCGCACGACAGGCAATCCGCTGCAGCGTTCCGGTCCGTCCAGCGCGAAGGTGGCGATGATCGCGTGACCTCCGACCTTCAACGCCTGCTTCAAGCGTTTCGCATAGGCAGTGCGGTCGTTCTCCTCGGTCAGGAAGTGGAACGTGGCACGATCATGCCAGATGTCGTAGGTCCTTGTCGGCTCCCACCTCGTTACGTCATCGACGATCCAATCGACCTTTGCAGCACGGTTCCCAAGACGGGTTCTGGCAACCCGCAGCGAAGCTTCGGATATATCGAGCACGGTAACATCCTCGAAGCCGTTCTCGATGAGGTTATCGACCAAACGTGAAGCACCGCCGCCGATGTCTATGATAGGGGAGGCGCGCGTCGCTCCGACCTGCATGATCAATTCAATTGATGGAGCTGGGCTCTCCTGAAACCAGCTAACTTCGTTCTCGGCCTTTTTGCTATAGACGTCTTGCCAATGGGCGTGTCGATCCTCGCTCTGCATGGGTTTGCTCCGCCGATCCAAGGTTCACGACAGGGCTGTTCCCCCTACCCTCGACCACAAGCATACCTCCACACCATCAGTGTTTACTCCGGCAGCCCTCCTGCGTGAAGCGCGGCGACAGAAACGGCTGGCTCGCGCGTCTTACAGAAAGTCTGTAGCCCGGGTGGAGCGGAGCGCAACCCGGGACATTTGCGCAAGTGGTTGGAACGGCCCCGGGTTACGCTGGCGCTTCACCCGGGCTACGCCCCCAAGGGATGGCCGGCGGGCTCTCGTCGGTACTGGCTGCGGGCACCGAGGAACTCCGCAAAACCATGGCAAATAGCTCGTTTTATTGCGGTTTGTGGCTGTTCTAGCGCTCGCCTCCTCGCGCTTTGGAGGCTAGTGTCGCGCCTCGAATCGAACTTTTTTGACCTGAGGCACGCTTTCATGACCATCCGCCTGCACCGCGGCGATTTGCCGGATCTGTCCCGCTACAAGGATGCCGTTGCGATCGACACCGAGACCATGGGGCTCAATCCGCATCGCGACCGGCTCTGCGTGGTGCAGATGTCCAATGGCGACGGTACGGCCGACGTCGTGCAGGTGCCGATGGCATCAGCCGATGCGCCGAACCTGAAGGCGCTGCTCGCCAATCCGAACATCCTGAAGATCTTCCACTTCGCGCGGTTCGATCTTGCGGCGCTCTACAATGCCTATGGCGTGATGCCGACGCCGGTCTACTGCACCAAGATCGCTTCCCGCCTCAGCCGCACCTATACCGACCGCCACGGACTGAAGGACTTGGTGCGCGAGGTGCTCAATATCGAACTGTCGAAGCAGCAACAATCGAGCGACTGGGGCGCGCCGGCGCTAAGCGAGGCGCAGCTTGCCTATGCCGCGTCCGACGTGCTGCATCTGCATGCGCTGCGCGAGAAGCTCGATGCGATGCTGGCGCGCGAGGGCCGCACCGAACTGGCGAAAGCCTGTTTCGAATTCCTGCCCACCCGCGCCCGGCTCGATCTCGGTGGCTGGGAAGCCGAAGACATTTTTGCGCATTCCTGAACCTGTCCGAGGCCGGCGCGGACGTCCGAAAGGCGTTCGTCCGCCCCGTTTCGGTCACACTCGTAACGCGAGTGTGCGGCGGCCGCGATGCGACGTCCCGGCTGCGCAATCCGGCGGTCCCGGGTAGAATGATGTAAGCTTTTGCCAGACTTCGCGCCCTTGGAGCAGCGGTGAATTCGATCCAGAGCCCAGCCTATCTAGCCGGCCTCGAGGCGCGCTTTGCCGCCGCCGAGCGCCACAGCCGGATGGTGCGGATCCTGCGCATCGCGGTGCCCGCGGCGGTGGTGCTGTCATTGCTCGCGATCGTCGGGGTGTCGGTCTTCAATCCGTTCCGCATGTTGTTGCCGAAGCTGCCGGTCGACATCGGCAACCTGGTCGTCTCCGGCACCAAGATCACGATGGAATCGCCGCATCTCGCAGGCTTCTCCACCGACCAGCGCCCGTACGAGCTCTGGGCCAAGGCGGCGATCCAGGACCTCACCGACCCCGATCACGTCGAGCTCCAGACCCTGCGCGCAAAGATGCTGATGGAAGACCGCTCCACGATGACCATGGATGCGCGCACCGGCTTCTACGACAGCAAGCAGCAGCTCCTCGACCTGCGCAAGGACATCTTCCTGCAAACGTCGACCGGCTATGAGGCCAAGCTTTCGCAAGCCTTTGTCGATATCAACAAGGGCACGGTGACGTCGGACGAGCATGTCGACGTCAAATTGCTGAACGGCACGCTGACCGCCGACAAGCTCCGGATCTACAACAACGGCGAGGTCGTGCGCTTCGAAGGCAATGTCGTGATGAATTTGATCATGGATAATCCGCCGGCGCAGGCCGAAGCGGAGCCGGCGCCCGCACCTGCACCGCCACCGCCGCAGAAGACGCGCTCGGGCTCAAGCAAATCCGCCAACACGAAATGATCTTCATGAAGCAGTTTTCTTCGCGCGGTGTTGCAGCGGCGGCCTTCGTACTCGCGATGATCGCGCCGGGTTCGGTGCGCGCGCAGAGCGCAGTCTCCGGCGTGCCCAACGCCATGCAGGGCTTTACCCAGAATCGTGACCAGCCGATCCAGATCGAGGCGGCGGCGCTCGAGATGCGCGACAAGAAAAAGGAAGCGACATTCTCGGGCAATGTGAAGGTGGTACAGGGCGACACCACGATGACGTCGAAGACGCTGGTCGTGTTCTATGAATCGAATTCGGGACAGGGCCAAGGCACGCCGCCGCCATCGAACGCCAAAAGCGCAAAATCGGCGCCGATGCAGTCGGCCCAGCCGGGGCCGGGTGGCAGCTCCTCGATCAAGCGGCTGGAGGCCAAAGGCAACGTCGTGGTCACCCAGAAGGATCAGGTCGTCACCGGGGAGACCGCAATCTTCGACACCAAAGCCAATCTCATCACCATGCTCGGCGGCGTCGTGCTGACGCAGTGCAAGAACGTGCTGCGCGGCGACAGGCTGCTGGTGGACATGACGACCGGCGTCTCGCGTGTGGAATCCGACGGCGGCAGGGTGCAGGCGCTGATCCAGCAAGGACAGGGCGGGCAGGGCGGCGGTAGCCAGGGGGGCTGCCCGCCGCAGCCCGGCAGCCCGTCGCCTTCCAGTAAGTCGAAATAAATCAATAACTTACTGAATATCTTGAGGCGGCGAGGTTGAAGCCGGCGGGGCGAGACTGTATCTAGGCGATGATCCGGAAAAATGGGAACCGGTTTTCCGAACAGAGAGTGGACGTCCGGTGGTGGAACGCGCCTGGGGGTGGGCGAGCGGTTCCGCAGGACAGGGGCATCCACGCATTCAAGGTTCGCGAGCTAATCGATTAGCCCGCGGGCGTAGTCCCCGGGGACACCGTGAAAGGCTGGCGAAGCGGGATGGTGGACATATTCGGCATGTTCCGAAGGCGCCCTGCGAAACGCAGTTCCGGCTTCGCGCGTTCGCGTGAGGACATCACCGCGCTCGACGATTCCTTTGGCGAGATGCTGACAAGCTCCGTCCGGGATACGCCGCCGGGGGCGCGTGCCGCCCCGATGCCTGGCGTGGAACTGCCGCATCCGCAACCCCAGCTTTCGAGGGAGGAGAGGTCGCGCCCGCGCACCGCCAAGCCCGCCAAGACGTCCGCCAAGACCAACGGCGCCAGCGCCCCGCGCCTGATCCGGCGCCCGGGCTATCTGGCTGTGCATAGCGTGGAAAAGAGTTTCGGCAGCCGCCAGGTCGTGCGCGGCGTCAGCATCTATGTGCGCCGCGGCGAGGCGGTCGGCCTGCTGGGCCCCAATGGCGCCGGCAAGACCACGGTATTCTACATGATCACCGGGCTGATCAAGGCCGATCGCGGCGCCATCGAGCTGGATGGCCACGATGTGACGAAACTGCCGATGTATCAGCGCGCCCGCCTCGGCATCGGCTATCTTCCGCAGGAAGCCTCGATCTTCCGCGGATTGTCGGTCGAGCAGAACATCCGCGCGGTGCTCGAAGTGGTCGAGCCTTCAAGGAAGAAGCGCGAGGCGGAACTCGATGCGCTGCTCGACGAATTCAACATTACGCGGTTGCGAAAGACACCATCGATCGCGCTATCCGGCGGCGAGCGCCGCCGCGTCGAGATCGCCCGCGCACTGGCGACGCGACCCAATTACATGCTGCTCGACGAACCATTCGCCGGCATCGACCCGATCGCGGTCGGGGACATCCAGGATCTGGTCCGTCACCTGACCAATCGCGGTATCGGGGTGCTCATTACCGACCACAATGTGCGGGAAACGCTCGGCCTGACCGACCGCGCCTACATCGTTTACGCCGGGGAAATCTTGACGGAAGGCAGCCCGGATGAGATCGTGAACAATCCGGATGTCCGCCGGCTTTACCTTGGCGAAGAATTCCGCCTCTAGCCCTTTTTCCGATCCGTCAAGCCGTGTACATCGGCCTTGGACTAGGCTAAGCAAGAATCGAGCCAACTTCTTTATTGGACCGTTCTTGCCTCCATGGCACTGACCCAGAGATTAGAGTTCCGCCAGTCGCAGTCGCTGGTGATGACGCCGCAGTTGATGCAGGCGATCAAGCTGCTGCAACTGTCCAATCTGGACCTCTCGGCCTTCGTGGAGGAGGAGCTGGAACGGAACCCATTGCTGGATCGCGCCAGCGATGGGCCGGAACCGCCGGTGGCGGGCGAGCCCGCCACCGAGCGGCAGGAGTTTTCCGAGGCTGATGGTTCCAGCTACGGCGACGAAGCCGGTGGCGAGGCGGCGAGTTCCGCCGACGGCTTCGAGCCGAGCCAGGAGGAATGGCTGAACCGCGATCTCGGCAGCCGCGCCGAGATCGAGCAGACGCTCGATACCGGCCTCGAAAACGTCTTCTCCGAAGAGCCGGCGGAGGCTGCCGAACGCGCCGCGAAAGACGCGGCTCCGACCTCCTATACCGAATGGGGCGGCGGCGCCTCGAGCGATGAGGACTACAATCTCGAAGCCTTTGTCGCCGCCGAGCTGACGCTGGCCGACCATCTCGCCGAGCAGCTTGCGGTCGCCTTTACCTCACCGTCCCAGCGTATGATCGGGCAATATCTGATCGACCTCGTCGATGAGGCCGGCTACCTGCCGCCGGATCTCGGCCAGGCAGCGGAGCGGCTCGGTGCGCCGCAGCACGAGGTCGATGCAGTGCTCTCGGTGCTGCAGAAATTCGATCCCCCGGGCGTCTGCGCGCGAAACTTGAGCGAGTGCCTGGCGATCCAGCTCCGCGAGCTCGATCGCTACGACCCGGCGATGCAGGCCCTGGTCGAACATCTCGATCTCCTCGCCAAGCGCGATATCGCATCCCTGCGGAAGCTGTGCGGCGTCGACGACGAAGACATCACCGACATGATCGGCGAGATCCGCCGGCTCGATCCGAAGCCGGGCCTGAAGTTCGGCTCGTCGCGGACGCAAACCATGGTGCCGGACGTTTATGTGCGGCCGGGGCCTGATGGCGGCTGGCATGTCGAGCTCAATAGCGACACGTTGCCGCGTGTCCTGGTGAACCAGACCTATTATGCCGAATTGTCAAAGACGATCCGGAAGGACGGCGACAAGTCCTACTTCACGGATTGCCTGCAGAACGCGACCTGGCTGGTGCGCGCCCTTGATCAGCGCGCCCGCACGATCCTCAAGGTCGCAACCGAGATCGTGCGCCAGCAGGACGGCTTCTTCACCTACGGCGTGGCGCACTTGCGGCCGCTTAATCTCAAAGCCGTGGCGGATGCGATCCAGATGCACGAATCGACGGTGTCGCGTGTGACCGCCAACAAATATATGGCCACCAATCGCGGCACTTTCGAACTCAAGTACTTCTTCACGGCGTCGATCGCCTCCGCCGACGGCGGCGAGGCGCATTCGGCCGAAGCCGTGCGTCATCACATCAAGCAGTTGATCGACGCCGAATCGCCGTCCGCGATCCTCTCTGACGATACGATCGTGGAACGATTGCGCGCGTCGGGCATTGATATCGCCCGCCGCACCGTCGCGAAGTATCGCGAAGCGATGCGAATTCCTTCCTCGGTGCAGCGCCGCCGCGACAAACAGAGCATGCTTGGACACGCCCTTTCAGCACCTGCTTCCTCTCCAGACCGGTCGCGCGATGCCGCACCGGTGTAATTGCGTTCGCGTTAAATCGCGCTAGTCTTGGTACCCCTCCGAAGCGATCGGGGGTTTCATAAGGCATAGAGGCACGCAATGACCCTTCGAATCTCGGGAAAGAGCATCTCAATCGGCGAGGCGCTTCGCGCACGCGTGAACGAGCGCACCGATGAGGTTCTGAAGAAGTATTTCGACGGCAACTATTCCGGCCATATCACGCTGAGCAAGGACGGCTTCGGCTTCCGCACCGACTGTGCGCTGCACCTGGATTCCGGGATCACGCTGGAAGCGGATTCGAACGCCCCCGACGCCTATGCCAGCGCCGACGCCGCGCTCCTGATGATCGAGAAGCGCCTGCGCCGCTATAAGAGCCGGCTGAAGGACCGCTCGGCCCGCAAGGCCTACGCGGCCTCCGCCGCCCTTGCCGAGCTCAACGGCGTTCCCCTGGATGCGCCAAGCTATGTGATCGAGGCGCCGGCGGAGGGCGAAGGGGAATTCACCGAATACAGTCCCGTGATCATCGCCGAGGCGACCACCTCGCTGAAGCGGCTGTCGGTCAGCGAGGCGGTGCTGGAATTGGACCTGACCGGCGCAGCCTGCCTGGTCTTCCAGCACGGTGGTAGCGGCCGTGTGAACATCATTTACCGCCGCGCGGACGGCAATGTGGGCTGGGTCGATCCCCCCATGGTTAATCCATAATGGTTATGCCGTTCCGCATTGACGTGCCCCCTGGCCGTCCCTATGGTCCGCGGCCCTTAAGCATAGGCTCAAGGGAACTGGCCGGCAGGAGTTGGCACGGCTCATGCCTTGGAGTAGAAGCCGCCCGATCGGGATCTGGGCCAAAAAGCCGCTTCCCGATTCATCTTCTTGACGCCTGCGCCTGACAACCTATTTCGCAACTTGACGGTTCACTTCACCCTCGGAACGCCCCATGACGATTACCGATCTGGTCGCACCCGAGGCGATTCTCCCGGCGTTGAAAGTCATCAGCAAGAAGCAGGCGCTGCAGGAGCTCGCCGCGCGGGCCGCAACTCTTACGGGGCAGAACGAACGTTCGATCTTCGAGGTATTGCTGCAGCGCGAGAAACTGGGCACCACCGCGGTCGGTTACGGCGTCGCCATTCCCCACGGTAAATTGCCGAAATTGGAAAAGCTGTTCGGCCTGTTCGCGCGCCTGGAGCGCCCGATCGATTTCGAGGCGATGGATGGCCAGCCGGTCGACCTCATCTTCCTCCTGCTTGCCCCCGAAGGCGCCGGCGCCGACCACCTCAAGGCCCTGGCGCGCATCGCCCGCCTGCTACGCGACCAGGACGTCGCCAAGAAGCTGCGTGCTTCCCGCGACGCGCAGGCGATCTACTCGGTACTCGCACTGCCGCCGGCAAGCGCGGCTTAGTCGCTAGCTGCGAAGCGCATACCCGCTTTGGCGGCATTTCGTCGCTCGTGATACAATTGCTGCATGACAAGAACTGAAGCATTGAGGAAGCTGCGAAGCCAGGCGGACGCCATCAAGGCGCTGGGAGCGACGTCGCTCTACCTGTTTGGTTCGACGGCTCGCAACAAAGCCAATGCGAAAAGCGACGTCGACCTGTTTATCGACTACGATCCTCGGGGCCGCTTTAACGCCCTGGATTTGGTGGCCGCCAAGCGGCTACTCGAGGAGAGCCTTGGCGTCGAAGTCGATTTAACCACCCGCAAGGGACTCCATCCGCTCATCCGAAAACAGATCGAAGCCGAGGCGATGCGGGTTTTCTAGATGCCCACGCGCTCCCCTTTGCTGCGGATCCACGACATGCTCGAAAGCATCCGCGGCATCGAGAAGGCGCTGGCCGGAAAAACGATTCGCGATTACGAGCGCTCGTGGTTGCTGCGCTCTGCGGTTGAACGTGGAATAGAGATTATCTCCGAAGCCAGCCGCCATCTCGGCAATGATTTGAAGGCCCAGCACAAGGACGTGCGTTGGAAGGATATCGCCGGCATCGGCAATATTCTGCGGCATGATTACCAGCGGGTTGATGCTGCAATCATCTGGAAAGCCGTCAAAGACGATCGACCGCCGCTCAAGGCGGCGCTGCTTGAGCTCCGGGAGTCCTTCAAATGATGCGGGGGGCGGTTTGAAAAACACGCGGGCAGCCCTCGTTGGAGGACATGCCCGCGCATCGAATTCGCTGTGGCGCCTTCAACCAGCCCGCGTCAGGCTGACCGGCGTCAGTGGACGCTGACGGCCTGCAGCTCGTTGCTCCAGGCGTTGGCGACCGCGGCTTCCCGGCTATCGGTCAGCATCATCGGCGTGCCGTCGGCCGCATGGAGCGCGAAGAGTTTGAGTCCCGGCGCAATCTTGGGCGCCTGGGGAAAGAGATCCGGTACATCCTCGGAACGGACCTGCTTCACATAGGCGATATGACCCTCGCCCAGATGGGCCAGCGCCTCCGGTGAGACGCTATCGCGTTCTAACGTCGTACTCACTTCACTCATGGTCTCGACTCCTTTGTCGATTAAGCGGTCGAGTCCGCTCCTCGTTCCATTATTCGTGCTCATTGATCGCGATTGTCTTAATGACCCTTTCAGGTTCCGGCCTGGCCAGGTCGACCGACAACAGCCCGTTCTTCAGATCCGCGCCCAGCACCTGCATCCCCTCCGCCAGCACGAAAGTGCGCTGGAAGTGGCGTGCGGCAATGCCGCGATGGATGTATTGCCGAGCCTTGTCCTCCTGCTGGCGGCCCCGAATCACGAGCTGGTTTTCCTCAACCGTTACATCGAGTTGGTCGCGGGTAAACCCCGCCACCGCCAGCGTGATGCGCAGGCGTTCGGGCTGGCCGTTGGACCGGTCACACCGCTCGATGTTGTATGGAGGATAGCCGTCGGCGCCTTTCACGACGCGATCGAGCGCACGCTCGATTTCGTCGAATCCCAAAAGGAACGGACTGGACAACGTTGGAACACGAGACATCCCAAAGCCCTCTCGAAGCGACTTTGAGGGGCCCTTGCGGCGCCCCATGCAACCGAATAGGCGTCTTGCCCTCGGTCATGAACGAATATGGGGGCGATTCGCGGAGGGTTCAAGCACCTCTGGAATCAGGACTAATCCGCTCGTTGCCAGCCCAAACGCGGTCGTCCCCGGGCATTGCCACCGGGTCCGCGCGAAGCGCGGCCCGATGACAGGCTCCGCGATGAACCGGGAATCCATTTCTCCGCCACGGTATGCAGCCCGATGGATTCCGGGTTCCCGCTGCGCGGGCCCCGGAATGACGGCGAGGGAAGGCGTCCAAGCCTCAGCCGATTCGCTTCCGGCCATCGGCGGTGAACAGGTGCAATTTGTCGCGGGGGGCGACCGCCCGGATCCGCTGGCCGATGGCGGGGCCGGTCGCGCCGGGAACCCGGACGATGACCTCGCCCGGCGGCAGTTCGCCGGGGTTGGCGGCCACGCCCTGTTCCTCACGCTGGCGGGTGCCGTAGACGAAGGTCTCGGCGCCGACATGCTCGATCGCCTCCACGGTGAGGCCAAGCGCGACGCCGCCGGGGACCGATTCGTTCGCGATCACGAAGTCTTCGGGCCGGATCCCGAGAATGCCGGCCTCGCTAGCACTGATATCGCCGGCGAGCTGCGACCTGAGTTCATCGGAAGCCAGCGGCATCAGGTTCATCGGCGGCGCGCCGATGAAGGCGGCGACGAAGGTGGTCGCCGGCTTCTGGTAGATTTCAAGGGGATTGCCGATCTGCTCGACCAGGCCGCCGTTCATCACGACGAGGATATCGGCGAGCGTCATCGCCTCAAGCTGATCGTGGGTGACGTAGATCGAGGTCGTGTTCAGCCGGCGCTGCAATTTGCGGATCTCGACTCGCATCGCGATGCGCAGCTTGGCGTCGAGGTTCGACAGCGGCTCGTCGAACAGGAACACTTTCGGCTGCCGCACGATCGCGCGCCCCATCGCGACGCGCTGTCGCTGGCCGCCGGAGAGCTGCCGCGGCTTGCGGTCGAGCATCGCGGCAAGCTCGAGGATGCGCGCGGCTTCCTCGACGCGCGTCCTGATCTCCGCCTCCGGCATGCGGCGGTTGCGCAGGCCGTAGGCCATGTTGTTGTAGACGCTCATATGCGGATAGAGCGCGTAGTTCTGGAACACCATGGCGATGTCGCGATCAGCGGGCTCGACCTGGTTGACCACGCGGCCGCCGATGTCGATCTCGCCGCCGGTGATGGTCTCCAGCCCCGCCACCATGCGCAGCAGCGTCGACTTGCCGCAGCCGGACGGGCCGACCAGCACGCAGAACTGGCCGTCGCCGACCTCGAAATCGATGCCCTTGATCGCTTCGAAGCCGCCCGGATAGGTCTTGCGGACGTTGCGGAGGGTGACGTTAGCCATGTCCAGCTCCGCGGACGCGAATAGCGAGTAGGGGGAGGCGGGCGAATAGCGAGTAGCGAATAGCGAATAGGAAAGCGAAGGTCGTCAGCTTGCGCGCGCCTCCATTCGCTACTCGCCATTCGCTATTCGCCACTAGCTCCCTCACTTTTCCGTCTCCACCAGTCCGCGCACGAACAGCTTCTGCATCACCACGACCACGAGCACCGGCGGCAACATCGCGAGCACGGCGGTGGCCATCACCACCGGCCATTCGGTCAGTGCATCGGTGGTGGTGATCATCTTGCGGATGCCGATCTGGATCGTCTGCATGTCGTCGCGCGTGGTGATCAACAGCGGCCAGAGATACTGATTCCAGCCGAGGATGAAGAGGATGACGAACAGCGCCGCCATGTTGGTGCGCGACAGCGGCAACAGCGTATCCCAGAAGAACCGCAACGGCCCTGCGCCGTCGATGCGCGACGCCTCGAGCAGCTCCTCGGGCACGGTCATGAAGAACTGGCGGAACAGGAGCGTCGCGGTGGCGGATGCGATCAGCGGCAGCGCGAGACCGGCATAGCTGTCGAGCAGGTGCAAGTCGGCGACGGTCTTGTAGGTCGGATAGATCCGCACCTCGACCGGCAGCATCAGCGTGATGAAGATTAGCCAGAACATCGCCATCCGGAACGGAAAGCGGAAATAGACGATCGCATAGGCCGAGATGATCGAGATCGCGATCTTGCCGAATGCGATCAACAGCGCCATCACCAGCGAGTTGAGCAGCATGGTGCCGACCGGCTCGCGGGTCGAGCCGCTCGTGCCGACGAAAATGGTCTGGTAGTAGGTCTGAAGGAAATGTCCGCCCGGCAGGAGCGACATCTGGCCGTTGGCGATAACAGCATTTTCCTGGGTGGACGCAACGATGGCGAGATAGACCGGAAACGCGACGATTGCGATGCCGATCCACAGGATCGCATGCGCGACGTAGCGCTGGATGCCTTCCTGCTCGACCATCAGTAGGTCACCTTGCGTTCGACGAAGCGGAACTGCACCGCTGTCAGTCCGATGACCATGATCATCAGGATCACCGATTGCGCTGCCGAGCTGCCGAGGTTGCCGCCGAGCAGGCCGTCGACATAGACCTTGTACACCATCGTCTCGGTGGCCTTTGCCGGTCCGCCGCGCGTCATCGTGTCGATGATGCCGAACGTGTCGAAGAAGGCGTAGACGATGTTGATGACCAGAAGGAAGAAGATGGTCGGCGACAGCAGCGGGAACGTCACCGTCCAGAACCGGCGCATCGGGCGTGCCCCGTCAATCGCGGCCGCTTCGAGCACGCTTTTCGGAATGCTCTGCAGGCCCGCGAGGAAGAACAGGAAATTGTAGGAAATCTGCTTCCAGGCGGCGGCGAGAATGATCAGGAGCGCGGCCTGGTTGCCGTCGAGCAGCGGGTTCCAATCGATGCCCATGTCGCGCAATCCGCGCGCCAGGATCCCGAGCGAGGGGTGCAGCATGAACACCCAGAGCACGCCGACCACCGGAGGGGCAACGGCATAAGGCCAGATCAGGAGCGTGCGATACAGCGTGCCGCCGCGCAGCGGCTTGTCGGCCATGACAGCCAGCAGCAGCGCAAACGACAGCGACGAGAACGCGATGGCGAAGGAGAACACGAAGGTCCTGACGATCGCCGCCCAATAATCCGGCTGGCTCAGGATGTCCTGGTAGTTCTCGAACCAGACGAAACTGGTCGAGAGCCCGAACGCATCCTGAAGCAGGAAGGATTGCAGCACCGCCTGCGCGGCCGGCCAATAGAAGAAGATCAGGACGATCGCGAGCTGCGGCGCGACCAGCGCAAAAGGCAACAGCTTGGACTGGAAAACCGCCTGCTTCTGCATGACACCCCAAGCGAGGCAGGCCGCATCATGCGGACCGCCCGATCATCCCCTCAGCGCGTAATTGTAGCCCGGATGGAGCGCAAGCGTAATCCGGGTAGTCGATCCGCGGCGAAACTCTCCCGGATTACGCTTCGCTCCATCCGGGCTACGTGGTGTGCGTGCGACGCCAGATCTCAGCGTACAGCGGTTTTTTCAAACTGCCGCAGCATCTGGTTGCCGCGCTCGACGGCGGCATCGAGCGCCTGTTTGGCCGTCTTCTTGCCGGCCAGCGCCTGCTCGATCTCTTCGGCCCAGATGTCGCGGAGCTGCACCATGTTGCCAAGGCGCAGGCCGCGCGAGTTCTCGGTCGGCTCCTTGTTGGTGAGCTCCTTCAGCGGGGTTTCGAGATAGGGCTGATCCTTGTAGAAGCCTTCCGCCTTCGCTTTCTCGTAGGCCGCCTTGGTGATCGGAAGATAACCGGAGGCCTTGTGGATCCCGACCTGGCGGTCGGTGTCGGAGAGGAAGGCCAGGAACTTGGCGACGCCCTTGTATTCCTCGGCCGTCTTGCCACCCATCACCCACAGCGAGGCGCCGCCGATGATCGAATTCTGCGGCGCGCCCTTGGCGTCGGGATAGTAGGGCATCGGCGCGTTGGTCCAGTTGAACTTGGCCTGCGACTTCACATTGCCGAAGAACGCCGACGAGGTCAGGAAGATCGGGCACTCGCCCGAGGTGAAGCGGCCCTCGCCGGTGTTGGTACGGCCGGAATAGTCGTAGGTCTTGTCCTTCTGCAGCTCGATCAGATTTTCGAGATGCTTGACCTGCAGCGGTCCGTTGAACTGCAGCACGGTGTCAAAGCCGTCGAGCCCGTTGGCCTTGCTGGCCAGCGGCACGTTGTGCCAGGCCGAGAGCTGCTCGAGATTGACCCAGGTCGCCCAGGCGTTGGAGAAGCCGCAATTGGTGTAGCCCGCGGCCTTCAGTTTTTTCGCTGCGTCGAACACGTCCGGCCAGGTCTTCGGAATCTCGGCGATATCAGCCTTCTTCAAGGCGTCGAGATTGACCCACATCACCGTCGAGGACGAGTTGAAGGGGAAGGACAGCATCTCGCCTTTCGAAGTCGAGTAGTAGCCGGTGATCGCGGGCAGGTAGCTGCTCGGATCGAATTTCTCGCCGGCCTCCTGCATCAGCTTGTAGACCGGCTTGATCGCGCCGGTGGCCGCCATCATGGTGGCGGTGCCGACCTCGAAGACCTGCATGATGTGGGGCGCGTTACCGGCGCGGAACGCGGCAATGCCGGCGTTCATCGTATCAGCATAGCCGCCCTTGTAGGTCGGAACGACCTTGTACTCGCTCTGCGATGCATTGAAGTCATTGGCGAGCTTGACCACGACATCGTTGTTGCCGCCGGTCATGGCGTGCCACCACTGGATCTCGGTCACCGCAAATGCCGGCGAAGCACCGAATGCCAGTGCGACCGCGATTGCTGCTGCAGCGCCGAACTGTCGAAAAGCCATCAAAACCCCTCCCGTTAAGCCGCCATCTCCGTCGGTTGCGCTAGCAGCGCGGAATGACGTGCAAATGACCTATAAGCGAAGATCATGGCGCCGGGGAAGCGGGAGCCGGTGCAAAAACGCGCGGCCCCTGGAACGTCAATCTTGAAGTGACTTGTTGCCGCAGCCCGCAAGTAGCCCGGATGGAGCGAAGCGCAATCCGGGAAAATTCGCGCCTTGCGAAAAAGTCCAGGATTGCGCTGCGCTCCATCCGGGCTACGAAGCTGATCTGAACAGATCAGCGCTTCCGCTCGGGCCCGCAGACCACGCCCATGGCGACGAGCGACTCGACTTCCGCTTGTGAGTAGCCGAACTCGCCGAGCACCTCAGTGGCGTGCTGGCTGAACTTTGGCGGGGTGCGGCGCAGGCTGGGTTTGGTGCGTTCCAGCCGGATCGGCGAGGCGACGCCCTTGTACCAATCCTTCTCGATGATATCGCCGCGGTAGATCGTGTGCGGGTTGGTCAGCGCCTGGTCGATCTTCTGCACTGGCCCCGCCGGCAGGCCGGCGGCGAGCAGGCGGTTGCACAGCGGCTCGGCCTCATACTGGCTGAACACCGCGGCAAGCTCCGCGCGCAGCGCGTCGCGGTTGGCGATGCGGTCCTTGTTGCGGGCAAAGCGCGGGTCGGTGCCGAGTTCGGGCTTGCCGATCTCCTTACACAATTTGCGGAAGGTGCCGTCATTGCCGACGCCGATGAAGATGTTGTCGGTCTTGGTCGGGAAGATCGCGTAAGGAACGAGGTTGGGATGCTCGTTGCCGGTGAGACCAGGCGGCTTGCCGTGCATGAAGTAGTTGGCCGTGTGCGGATGCATGATCGCAAGGCCGGTCTCGTACAGCGTGGTCTCGAGGAACTGGCCGAGGCCGGAGCGCTGCCGCTCCGACAGCGCCATCAGGATGCCGATCGTCGCATAGAGCCCGGTGGTGATGTCGACCAGCGGCACGCCGATTCGCATCGGGCCGCTTTCCGGCGAGCCGGTGGCGGCGATCATGCCGGTCATGGCCTGGATGATCGCGTCATAGCCGGGATTGCCGCCGCGCGGGCCGTCGGCGCCGAAGCCGGAGATCCGGCAATGCACCAGCCGCGGGAATTTCGCGCGCAGCACGTCGTTGCCGATGCCCCATTTGTCGAGCGTGCCCGGCTTGAAATTCTCGATCAGGACATCGGCGCCTTCGAGCAGCTTCATCAGCACGGCACGGCCGCCTTCGGAGGCGAGGTCGAGCCCGATCGAGCGCTTGTTGCGGTTGATGCCGACGAAATAGGCCGCATCCTCCTCATGAAAGGGAGGGCCCCAGTCGCGCACTTCGTCGCCGGCGGGCGGCTCGACCTTGATCACGTCGGCGCCGTGGTCGGCGAGAATCTGGGTGCAATAGGGACCGCCGAGCACGCGCGTCAAATCGATCACGCGCAGGCCGGCCATCGCGCCTGCGACCGCTTCTGAACTCATGGGAAACCTTCGCTCAAGTCAAACAGATGGAGGGTTTGTCCAGAGCTAGCGGTCTTCGAACGCGGCGGCAATGCCTTATCGCGCGTGGAGGCATGCCATCACCGATCGCAACGCGAATAGCCCGCCGCAAAAAATCAGCGGGCTATTCCGCCATACGGATTACACCACGTTCAGGCGTACATCGACATTGCCGCGCGTGGCGTTGGAATAGGGACACACCTGGTGGGCCTTTTCCACCAGCGCCTCTGCATCCGCACGCGAGAGCCCGGGCAGGGAGACATCGAGCGCGATATCGAGGCCGAAGCCGCCTTCGGAGCGCGGTCCGATGCCGACCGTCGAGGTCACCGCAGCGTCGGCGGGCACCTTCGGGCCGCCCTGCGAGGCCACGAACTTCATCGCGCCGATGAAGCAGGCGGCGTAGCCGGCCGCAAAGAGCTGTTCGGGGTTGTTGCCGGCGCCGCCGCCACCGCCGAGCTCCTTCGGCGTGGTGAGCTTGACGTCGAGCGCACCATCAAGCGTCGCGGAATGGCCGTCGCGGCCGCCAGTGGCCTTGGCGCTGGTCTTGTAGAGCACGTTCACGGACATGGGGTGTCTCCCTCATCAATGGTTTCGACGCCGTTTATATTGCAGACAATTAGATTGCGCACAATATAAAACGCATGGCCTCACATTTAATTGTTCGCAATTGAATGTGTGGCGGCACCGGCCCACAATGAACCCAGATTCTGACGAGGCTGAGAAATGGCACGGAAACAGTTGGCGGTCGCGGACCAGCCGCTACGGCTCGACAATCAAATCTGCTTTGCGATCTATTCGACCGCGCACGCGTTCAACCGCGTCTACAAGCCGCTATTGGACCGGCTCGGCCTGACCTATCCGCAATACCTGGCGATGCTCGTGCTCTGGGAGAAGGATGGAGTTCCGGTCAAGGATATCGGCGAGCGGCTGTTCCTGGATTCCGGCACGCTGACGCCGCTGCTCAAGCGGCTGGAAGCCGCACAGCTCATCAAGCGCACACGCAGCAAGGAAGACGAGCGGCAGGTGCTGATCGCACTCACGCCGCAAGGGCAGGCGCTGAAGGAGAAGGCGAGAGCGGTGCCGCAACAGGTCCTGGCGGCCTCTGCCTGCTCGGTCCCGGAACTATCGGCGATGAAGAACGAGATCGTGGCGCTGCGGGACAGGCTGAATGCGGCGGTGGCGGAGTGAGGGGGGATCAGAGGCGCTTCTTGGCGAACGCGCGGCCGGAATGGGATTTTAGATACTTCTCGAAGGCAAGCGCTTTGTACTTATCGGGGAAGGCACAGTACCAGATCAGTTGCCATGGCTTGAACTTGGCGGTGTGCGCGGATCTGCCGGCATTGTGTTCCGGAAAGCGTCGTTTCAAATCCGCAGTGGCACCGATGTACTCCTGGTCCGGAAAGTTGGTGCTGCGGATGATGTAGACGTACCACATTGATGCCTACCGGCAGATGGCACCAGCGGAGTTTTGGGCAGCCCGTCTTCGCCCGTTGGGCTTCGCCGGGCACCACGCTTCGCCCTTCGAGCTCCGCGCGGCTGCGCCACGCGTAGCCCGAAGGGCGAAGCGTGGTGGAGCCAGGCGGGATCGAACCGCCGACCTCTTGCATGCCATGCAAGCGCTCTCCCAGCTGAGCTATGGCCCCTTTAAGGGATCGCGAGCCGCATCCGACTCGCGGGGAAAGACCCAGAACACAGTTCTGGATCGATCTCAAGTCTCTTCATCGCCTCCGACGTCGCCAATGATGTCGGTGACGTCCTCATCGCCCTCTTCTTCGTCGGCGATGAAGGTGGAATCATCGTCATCATCGTCTTCGAGGGTCTCGTCGATCTCGATATCGTCCTCGGATTCGGGAACGACCGCCTTGACCTTGCCGGTGTTCTCCTCGGCATCGGCCTCCTCGAGCGAGACCAATTCTTCGGCCTCCGCGGGCTCCGGCGTATCGGCAGCGGCGGTGGCCGCAGCGGCGCTGGCGCCTCGGGTAGCGCGCGGCGGCGCCACGGGGGCGATCGGCACGACTTCGCCGGTGTAAGGCGAGATAACCGGGTTCTTGTTCAGATCATAGAACTTCTTGCCCGTGGTCGGGCAAATGCGTTTGGTTCCGAGGTCGGACTTGGCCACGTGGTGATCCCAGGAATTTTCTGAAAAGCGGTGCTTCACTTGGCTAGTTGAGGGGCCGCTGTCAATAGCGGTTTGCGCGCATTTACTCCCGGGTGACGCCGGGGGTTCGATATGTTACCTGCCGCGCCGCGAGAGGACGTGATCTTGGCCCATTCCGACCATCAGAACCCCGAAAAGACCCCCTCCAAGACCCCCCTGGAGGCCCGCGCGAGCGGTCCCCTGAGCGGCAAGGCCCGCGTCCCCGGCGACAAGTCGATCTCCCACCGGGCCCTGATCCTGGGTGCGCTGGCGGTCGGCCAAAGCCGGATTTCCGGGCTGCTCGAGGGCGAAGATGTGCTCAATACCGCCAAATCGATGCGGGCGCTGGGGGCCGAGGTCGAGCGTACCGGCCCGTTTGCCTGGTCGGTCCGGGGCGTTGGCGTCGGGGGCTTCGCGGAGCCCGCCGGGCCGCTCGATTTTGGCAATTCCGGCACCGGCTGCCGGCTGGTGATGGGAGCGGTTGCCGGCTGTCCGATCACGGCGACCTTTGACGGCGATGCCTCGCTGCGCTCGCGGCCGATGCGGCGGATCCTCGATCCCTTGGAACTGATGGGCGCCAGGGCGGGCGAGATGAGGGAAGGCGGCCGCCTGCCGCTGACGCTGCATGGCGCCCGCAACCCGGTGCCGATCGTCTACAGGACCCCCGTCGCTTCGGCCCAGATCAAGTCCGCGGTGCTGCTGGCGGGACTGGCGGCGCCGGGCGTCACCACAGTGATTGAGCAGGAAGCCAGCCGCGATCACACCGAGCTGATGCTGAAGCATTTTGGTGCCGCGCTCACCTCGAGCAAGGAAGGCAGCCACGGCCGCCGGATCGCGCTGACCGGCCAGGGCGAACTGCACGGCGCTGAGGTCGTCGTTCCCGCCGATCCCTCCTCGGCGTCGTTCCCGGTCGTGGCGGCGCTGGTCGTTGGCGGCTCCGATATCGTGCTGCCTGACGTCATGACCAATCCGCTGCGCACCGGGCTGTTCACGACGCTGCGCGAGATGGGCGCCTCGATCGAGGAGGACGAGTTGCGCATGGACGGCGGCGAGCCGATGGCGCGGTTGCGCGTGCGCGCTTCCAAATTGCGCGGGGTCGTGGTGCCGCCGGAACGCGCGCCGGCGATGATCGACGAATATCTGGTGCTGGCGGTGGCGGCCGCTTACGCCGAGGGCACCACCGTCATGCGCGGCCTGCAGGAATTGCGCGTCAAGGAATCCGATCGCCTCGAAGCCACCGCCGACATGCTGCGTGTCAACGGCGTCAAGGTCGAGATTTCAGGCGACGATTTGATCGTCGAGGGCAAGGGCCATGTGCCCGGCGGCGGCGTGGTCGCCACCCACATGGATCATCGCATCGCGATGTCGGCCCTGGTGATGGGGCTCGCCGCCGACCGGCCGGTGACGATCGACGACACCGCCTTCATCGCCACCAGTTTCCCGGATTTCATTCCGATGATGCGCTCGCTCGGCGCGGAGTTTTCATGAGGCTGACGCTATGGGTACGGCGTTCGACCGAGATGCGCTGCTCGAGGCCTTCGACCGAATCGGTCGAGCTGCGGCGCAGGCGGGAACGAAGCTCCAGATCGCGGTCTATGGAGGTTCCGCGCTCATGCTTGCGAGCAATTTCCGATTCGCAACGGAAGACGTCGATGTATCGAAGCTTGAGCATCCTCTGCCCGATTGGCTGGCGTCGGTCGTGCACGAGATAGCTCAAGAAAATCATTGGCGGGAAGATTGGCTCAATGACGGCGTTTCATTTCACCTGAGTTCGCTCGCCGATCGAGCGGCCGATCATCTGGAATTCGGAACATTTCCGCGTGACGCCACGTCGGCTGGTCTTGTCGTTTCGGTGCCCTCGGCGGAGTATCTCCTGGCGCTGAAGCTGAAAGCGTTCCGTGTCCTGGATCCAGTTCGTGGAGAAACCGAGCGCCTCGATATCCTCAATCTGATGCACGTCGTCGGCATTTCCACGGTCGACGATGCAATCGGCCTGTTGGGTCGATATTTTCCCATGAGCGCCGCTTCAGCCGAAAAGCGGCGCTTTCTGCTGAAGAACATAAGCCGTGAGGGAGTGGCCGATGCCCCCAAATACCCTCGCTGATGCCGTCGAGAGCATCCAGGCCGGCGCTCCCCAGGACGTCGTCCTTGCGGAATTTGTCGACACTTTCGACCTGGCTTCCACCGATGAGCTTCGCTATGCGTCCATCGAGCGCGAGCCGAAATTAACCGGTGACGCTAGGCTCGACGCACTTGTCGGTGCGATCGCCGAGTATCTCGCCAAACAACGTCGGCTCGGCCATGTACCTGGCTGGGTTTGTGATCCGGCACGTCGGTTGAAGACGCCCTGGTTTACCTCGGAGGCTGCCTCGGACGCGATGCGCGAATTTCTCACCTTCAGCAGCCCGGGCGAGTTTGCCTCGCGCAATATCTTCACCGAGGAGCGACCGTTGCGGCGCGCCCGCGGTCCTCACTCCACGACTCAATAGGGCACCATGATCATCGCTATCGACGGGCCGGCCGCATCCGGCAAGGGCACGCTGGGAAAACGGCTCGCTGCGCATTATGGCTACCGCCATCTCGACACCGGGGTGATCTATCGCGCGGTGGCGAAGGCGTTGCTCGATGCCGGCGCCGACCTCACCGATGAAGCGCGCGCGATCAAGGCGGCGATGGAGCTCGACCCTGAGAAATTCGGCCATCTCGAGCTGAAGACGCAGCGGATCGGCGATGCCGCTTCCGTGGTATCTGCAATACCCAAGGTGCGCGAGGCGCTGGTCAATTTCCAGCGCCAGTTCGCCGCCGATCCGCCTGGCGTGGTCCTTGACGGCCGCGATATCGGGACCGTGATCTGCCCGAATGCCGATGTGAAGATCTTTGTCGTCGCCGATCCGCGTGTGCGGGCCCGGCGGCGGACGCTGGAGGCCCGCGCGCGCGGCGAGGACGCCGATGAGGCAGCGGTGCTGGCCGATATTCTCAAGCGCGATGAGCGTGACAAGAATCGCGCGGTGGCCCCGCTGAAGCCGGCGCCCGATGCGCATACGCTGGACAATTCCAATCTCGATATCGAGGCCGGCGTGCGCGCCGCGATCGACATCGTCGAGGCGGTGCGCGCGGGGCGCGGGCTGGCCTAGATTGTTGTTTGACGCGTTTTCTTCACGCGAACCGGTACCCACTTTGCTCGAAAACGCTACCTAACGCGTCGAGGATTCCTGGTCAGCCAGGCCGGAGAAAGACTGTGCAGCCGAAAAGGTCCGCATCGACGCCGCCGCGCCAGGCATTGCGGCGATGGCATGGCCGAGTGCGAACGCGGTAACGACGGCCAGGGCGATCAGGCTTTTCATGGTCGTTCCCCCTGTCTCTTGGGTGGGCCCCACTATGCGCGGGCTCACTTAAGCCCGGGTTCCACCACAAGCCCTGCCAGATGCCTTTCGCGCAACACGGTCAACAATTGTTCAAATGCAGTCCGGCATTGTTAAGGCTTGTGTCAGCCTTAGAGCCCCGCAAATCGGGCATTTCTGGCTTGCCGAAAATAGCGGTGGATATTATATCAGCAGCGTCCGTGCCGCCATCGACTATGTCGGGGCCGCCCGAGCGGGCCGGCAGCGGGGTTCGAGCCCCGGCCGATATTGGAGGAGCGCCCGCTCCATCGGTGCTTGACGTCGATCTTTCGTTTCCGGGCTTGGACATCTACGTCACGTGCATTCTTTCGCAAAACCGGTTTTCCACTTTTGCGGAATGCGCGCCATCAACGTATCGAACATGTGGCTTGCTGCCGGCCCGCTTTTGCGCCCTCGCGCAAGGAGCGGTCGTCAGGATTTGCGGACCTGACACCACATGCGCGGTGCGCCCTTAACCCGAACGGCCGGCAAGACACCCGCATCTGGAGAACATATGGCTTCGAATACTGCTGCTTCCTATAGTCCTACCCGCGACGATTTCGCCGCGATGCTCGATGAATCCTTTGCCGGCGGCAATCTGCAGGAGAGCTCGGTCGTCAAGGGCAAGGTGGTTGCCATTGAAAAGGATATGGCCGTCATCGATGTCGGCCTGAAGACCGAAGGTCGTGTGGCCTTGCGCGAATTCGTCGGCCCCGGCCGCGAAAGCGATCTCAAGGTTGGCGACGAGGTCGAGGTGTTCCTCGACCGCATCGAGAATGCGCTCGGCGAAGCGGTGCTGTCGCGCGACAAGGCGCGGCGTGAGGAGAGCTGGGGCAAGCTCGAGAAGGCGTTCCAGAACAACGAGAAGGTCACCGGCGTCATCTTCAACCAGGTCAAGGGCGGCTTCACCGTCGATCTCGACGGTGCCGTGGCCTTCCTGCCACGTTCACAGGTCGATATCCGTCCGATCCGCGACGTCGCGCCGCTGATGAACAACTCGCAGCCGTTCCAGATCCTCAAGATGGACCGTCGCCGCGGCAACATCGTGGTGTCCCGCCGCACCGTGCTCGAAGAAACCCGCGCCGAGCAGCGCCAGGAGCTGGTGCAGAACCTCGAAGAGGGTCAGGTGATCGACGGCGTGGTCAAGAACATCACCGACTACGGTGCGTTCGTGGACCTCGGCGGCATCGACGGCCTGTTGCACGTCACCGATATTGCATGGCGCCGCGTCAATCACCCGACCGAGGTGCTCTCCATCGGCCAGACCGTGAAGGTCAAGATCATCAAGATCAACCACGAGACGCACCGCATCTCGCTCGGCATGAAGCAGCTCCTGGACGATCCGTGGCAGGGCATCGAGGCGAAGTATCCGCTTGGCGCCCGCTTCACCGGCCGCGTCACCAACATCACCGATTACGGCGCGTTCGTCGAGCTCGAGCCGGGCATCGAAGGCCTGATCCACGTCTCCGAGATGTCGTGGACCAAGAAGAACATGCATCCCGGCAAGATCGTCTCCACCTCGCAGGAAGTCGAGGTGCAGGTGCTGGAAGTCGATTCGGTCAAGCGCCGCATCTCGCTCGGCCTCAAGCAGACCATGCGCAACCCCTGGGAAGTCTTCGTCGAGAAGCATCCGGTCGGTTCGGTGGTCGAAGGCGAGGTCAAGAACAAGACCGAGTTCGGCCTGTTCCTGGGTCTCGAAGGCGACGTCGACGGCATGGTGCACCTGTCCGATCTCGACTGGAAGCTTCCGGGCGAGCAGGTGATCGACAACTTCAAGAAGGGCGACCTGGTGAAGGCCGTCGTGCTCGACGTCGATGTCGAGAAGGAGCGCATCTCGCTCGGCGTCAAGCAGCTCGAGGGCGATCCCTTCGCCGAGCCGGGCGACGTCAAGAAGGGCGCGGTCGTGACCTGCGAAGTGCTCGAAGTGAAGGAGAGCGGCGTCGAAGTGAAGATCTCCGGCACCGACTTCACCACCTTCATCAAGCGCTCGGAACTCGCCCGCGACCGCAACGATCAGCGCGCCGAACGTTTCGCCGTCGGCGAGAAGGTCGATGCGCGGGTGATCCAGTTCGACAAGAAGGCCCGCAAGGTGCAGGTCTCGATCAAGGCGCTGGAAGTGGCCGAAGAGAAGGAAGCCATCGCACAGTATGGCTCCTCGGATTCGGGCGCGACGCTCGGTGACATTCTCGGCACCGCGCTCAAGAATCGTGCCAACGAGAAGTGAGCACTTGCTTTCTTCGTCACATCATCAAGCCCCGGCTTCGGCCGGGGCTTTTTTGTTTGGGGCCTATCCGTAGCCCGGATGGAACACGCCGGGCTACGGCTGCGTATCTCGGCGTATTCCATCCGTGCTACGCTTGTAACTCTATGCCAGCCTTGCTTTCTTCATATTGCACCGCAATTGATGTATTTTGATAACCTCTCCGTCATCCTGTGATTGCAAGAACGCGCTGAGCTCTTTTGGAGATTTTCGATGTCGCTTGATTCAGACGTGATCGTCGATCGTCGCCGGATTCGCCGCAAGCTGACCTTCTGGCGCGTCGCGGCAGCGGTGGTTGCGATCGCGGCCCTTGTCGGCGTCGGCGTGATCGTAGCGGGTGGGCGCGGCTCGCTGACGACAGCGGGATCGATCGCGCGCATCAATATCGAGGGCCTGATCCGCAGCGACCAGGATCGTGTCGAGGCGCTGGAGCGGCTGGAGAAGTCGCAAGCCGCGGCCGTCATCGTCCATATCAATTCGCCGGGCGGCACCACCGCCGGTTCCGAGCAGCTTTACGACGCGCTGACGCGGCTGAAGGCGAAGAAGCCGTTGGTCGTGGTGGTCGAGGGATTGGCGGCGTCCGGCGGTTACATCACCGCGATTGCCGCGGACCACATCGTCGCGCAGCAGAGCTCGCTGGTCGGCTCGATCGGCGTGTTGTTCCAGTTTCCGAATGTCAGCGAGCTCCTGAAAACCGTGGGCGTGAAGGTCGAGGAGATAAAGTCCTCGCCGCTGAAAGCCGCGCCCAACGGCTTCGAGCCGACCAGCCCGGAAGCACGCGCCGCGATCGATGCGCTGGTGAAGGATTCCTATGCCTGGTTCCGCGGCCTCGTGAAGGAGCGACGCGGCATGGATGATGCCCTGCTTGAAAAGGTCGCGGACGGTCGTGTCTTCACCGGCCGGCAGGCGGTGGAATTGAAGCTCATCGATCAGCTCGGCGATGAGAGGGCCGCGGTCGCCTGGCTGGTCCAGGAGAAGAAGATCAAGAGCGAACTGCCGGTGCGCGACTACAAGCTCAATCCGCGCTTCGGCGATCTGACATTCCTACGCACGGCGGCTTCGGCCACGCTCGATGCATTTGGTTTGAGCGCAATAGCGCGCCGCATCGAGCAGACCGGCCTCGCCCAGGCTGTCGATCGGCTCGGCATGGATGGCATGCTGGCGCTTTGGCAGCCTTCGGGGAGCAATTGAGATGCGCACAATCGGTCTTTGGCCGCACTCCCGTATTGCGGGAATCGCGAAAAGCCGGGTTCGGGCCATTTGTCACGGCTCTTCCTTGGCGCCAAAAGTGATTTAGCGTCTTGACAGTTCAAGGCATTTTCACGGAAATGGATATCCGCAAGGTCCCGGGCCACATTCTCGATGATCAAATCCGAACTTGTTCAGCGTATCGCCGAGCACAACCCGCATCTCTACCAGCGGGATGTCGAGAACATCGTCAATGCGATTCTCGATGAGATCGTGGCTGCGCTGGCGCGCGGCGATCGGGTTGAGCTGCGTGGGTTCGGTGCGTTCTCGGTGAAGCATCGTCCGGCGCGGGCCGGCCGCAATCCTCGAACCGGTGCGCATGTGCCGGTCGATCAGAAGAGCGTTCCGTTCTTCAAGACCGGCAAGGAAATGCGCGAGCGCCTGAACCGCGACACCGATGGCAGCGGCGGTAGCTCGCCGGAATCGAGCGCCTGATCTCGCGGAGATCGCTGGCGCATCCGCGTCTCCGGTTGCTATAGATCGGCACGCGATTGTCGGCCGCTGCGAGGGATGGTGATGCGAAAGTTCTTCACGACGCTGCTCGTCATCCTGCTTGGCCTGTTCTTCATCATCTTCGCCGTTGCGAACCGTCACCTGGTGACGGTTTCATTCGATCCGTTCAATTCGACCACTCCGACGGTGGCGATAACGCTGCCGTTATTCCTGGTGCTCATTATCGTGGCGATCCTGGGCGTGATCGCGGGCGGCATGGCGACCTGGTTCCGGCAGCATCGCTGGCGGCGCGCGGCGCGGCAGCATGAGGCTGACGCCCGGCAGGCCCGGGTGGAACTGGCCGATCTGCGGGCGACCTTGGCCGCTGCGCAAGCCGAACGGCGTCGCCTCACAGCCCCATCAAATGGCGGTTCATCGGGGGTCGTCGGGCGAGACAAGCAGGGCGCGACGTTGTAGAACCCGCCCCGTCCGTGCCGGAGCTGCCAGTTTCGGCCGTTGCAGCACTCCTGAGAGACCATGTCCCTGCTCGTCAAAATCTGCGGCCTGTCCACGCGCGAGACGCTCGACGTCGCGCTCGAGGCCGGTGCCGACATGGTGGGCTTTGTGTTCTTTCCGCCCTCGCCGCGGCATCTTGCGCTTGAGGCCGCGCGGGAGCTTGGCCGGCAGGCGAAGGGCCGCGCCGTAAAGGTGGCGCTCACCGTCGATGCGGATGACGCCACGCTCGAAAACATCGTCGAGACGCTGCAGCCTGACATCCTGCAACTGCACGGCAAGGAGACGGTGGCGCGCGTGCGCGACATCAAGCAGAGGTTCGGCCTGCAAGTGATGAAGGTACTTGCGGTCGAGACAGCAGCCGATCTCGCACCGCTTGCGGGCTATGCCGCGGTCGCCGACCGCATCCTGTTCGACGCCCGCGCCCCGAAAGGCGCGACGCGGCCAGGCGGCCTCGGTGCAGTGTTCGATTGGCACGTGCTCGAAAAGCTCCAGCTTGAGCTGCCCTTCATGGTCTCAGGCGGGCTGAACGCCGACAATGTCACTGAGGCCGTCCGTGTCACCCGTGCCGGCGGCGTCGATATTTCGTCCGGCGTCGAACGGTCGCCCGGCATCAAGGATCCCGAATTGATCCGTGCCTTCATCCGCGCCGCGCGCGCCACAGACCTTCCTTCACCTCTCCCCGTTCACGGGGAGAGGTCGGATCGCGTCAGCGATCCGGGTGAGGGGGAGCCACCGCGGTCACCGAATTTGTGGAGAGAGCCCCTCACCCCGACCCTCCCCCCGCAAGGGCGGGGCGAGCGAGCAGGAACGGCGCCACTAACCGATACAAAGATAGTTCGATGAGCCCAGCACTGCCCAACTCTTTCCGCAGCGGTCCCGACGAGCGCGGGCATTTCGGCATTTTCGGCGGACGCTTCGTCGCGGAAACGCTGATGCCGCTGATCCTCGACCTCGAAAAGGCCTATGCCGAGGCCAAGGCCGATCCGGCCTTCCAGAAGGAGATGGACGGCCATCTGAAGCACTATGTCGGCCGGCCGTCGCCGCTCTATTTCGCCGAGCGGCTGACCGAGCATCTCGGCGGCGCAAAGATCTACTTCAAGCGCGAGGAGCTGAACCACACCGGCTCGCATAAGGTCAACAATGTGCTCGGCCAGATCATGCTGGCGCGCCGCATGGGCAAGAAGCGGATCATCGCCGAGACCGGAGCCGGCCAGCACGGCGTTGCCACCGCGACGCTGTGCGCGCGGTTCGGGCTCGAATGCGTGGTCTACATGGGCGCGGTCGATGTCGCGCGGCAGCAGCCCAACGTGATCCGCATGGAGATGCTGGGCGCCAAGGTGGTCCCGGTACAGTCGGGCGCGCGCACGCTGAAGGATGCGATGAACGATGCGCTGCGCGACTGGGTCACCAATGTGCACAACACGTTCTACTGCATCGGCACGGTGGCCGGCCCGCATCCCTATCCGATGATGGTGCGCGACTTCCAGTCGATCATCGGCATCGAGACGCGCCAGCAATTGCAGGAGGTCGAGGGCCGCCTGCCGGATTCGCTCGTCGCCTGCATCGGTGGCGGCTCCAATGCGATGGGGTTGTTCCATCCGTTCCTCGACGATCCCTCGATCGAGATCTTTGGCGTCGAAGCCGCCGGCCACGGCCTGACGCAATTGCATGCGGCGTCGATCGCGGGTGGCCGGCCCGGCGTGCTGCACGGCAACCGCACCTATCTCTTGATGGACGAAGACGGCCAGATCCAGGAAGCGCATTCGATCTCGGCCGGTTTGGACTATCCCGGCATCGGCCCCGAGCACGCCTGGCTGCACGAGACCGGCCGCGTCAACTATCTCTCGGCGACCGACGAAGAGGCGCTGGAAGCATTCCAATTGCTGTCGCGGCTCGAAGGCATCATCCCGGCGCTGGAGCCAGCGCATGCCATCGCCAAGGTGACGGAACTCGCACCGAAGCGACCCAGGGATCACCTGATGGTGGTCAACCTCTCCGGCCGCGGCGACAAGGACGTGCCGCAGGTCGGCGACATCTTGAAGGGCCGAAACAAGTGACCACCCGTATCGATGCACGTTTTGCCGAGCTTGCGAAGCAGGGCCGCTCCGCCTTTGTCACTTTCGTGATGGCCGGCGATCCGGACCCAGCGACATCGCTCGACATCCTCAAGGCGCTGCCGAAGGCCGGCGCTGATGTCATCGAAATCGGCATGCCCTTCACCGATCCGATGGCGGATGGTCCGTCGATCCAGGCGGCCGGCTTGCGCGCGCTCAAGGGCGGCATGACGCTGAAGAAGACGCTCGAAATGGTGCGCGGCTTCCGCAAGGACGATGACGCCACGCCGCTGGTGCTGATGGGCTATTACAATCCGATCTACATCTACGGCGTCGACAAGTTCCTCGCCGACGCCAAGAGCGCCGGCGTCGATGGCCTGATCATCGTCGACCTGCCGCCGGAGGAGGACACCGAGCTGTGCCTGCCGGCGATGAAGGCCGGGCTCAATTTCATCCGCCTGGCGACGCCGACCACCGACGACAAGCGCCTGCCGGCGGTGCTCGCGAACACCTCGGGTTTCGTCTACTATGTCTCGATTACCGGCATCACCGGCGCAGCGGCGGCGGACACCAAGGCGGTCGGCGAAGCGGTGGCGCGGATCAAGCGGCATACCAGGCTGCCGGTCTGCGTCGGTTTCGGCATCCGCACCCCGGAAGCGGCGCGGGCGATCGCCCGAAGCGCCAATGGTGCGGTGGTCGGCACCGCGCTGGTCGATGCCCTGCGCGGCAGCCTGGATGCGGAGGGGCGGGCTACCGCCAGGACCGTGACCGCCGTGGCCGATCTTGCCGCCGCATTGGCGCAGGGCGTGTGGGGCGCCAAACAAGCGGCCGAATAGGCTGCAATCGTCGTCGCAGCGCGGCTTGCCGGGCGTTACCCGGCCCGCCATATATTGACCTAATGCGGAACTGACCGCATTTCGGAGCGAAGCATGAACTGGCTCACCAATGTCGTCCGGCCGAAGATCCGCAGCATCCTGCGGCGCGAGACGCCGGAGAATCTTTGGATAAAGTGCCCGGATTCTGGGCAGCTCGTGTTCTACAAGGACGTCGAGGCCAACCAGTTCGTCATTCCCGGCTCGAACTACCACATGCGCATGGGCGCGGTGGCGCGGCTGAAGTCAATCTTCGACAACGAGACCTGGTTCGACGTGGCGCTGCCCGACGTGACGCCTGACCCACTCAAGTTCCGCGACGAGCGCAAATATGTCGATCGCATCAAGGATGCGCGAGCCAAGACCGCGCTGAACGACGCGATCAAGGTCGGCTACGGCAAGCTCGAAGGCATGGGCGCCGTCATCGCGGTGCAGGATTTCGATTTCATGGGCGGCTCGCTCGGCATGGCCGCCGGTGAAGCGATGGTGCGCGGGCTCGAGCTTGCGGTCGAAAAGAAGTCACCCTTCATCGTGTTCGCAGCCTCGGGCGGCGCGCGGATGCAGGAAGGCATCCTGTCGCTGATGCAGATGCCGCGCACGACCGTGGGCGTGCAGATGCTGCGCGAGGCCAAGCAGCCCTATATCGTTGTACTCACCAATCCGACCACCGGCGGCGTCACCGCCTCCTATGCGATGCTGGGCGACGTGCAAATCGCCGAGCCCGGCGCGCTGATCGGCTTCGCCGGCGCGCGCGTGATCGAGCAGACCATCCGCGAGAAACTGCCGGAAGGATTCCAGCGCGCCGAATATCTGCGCGACCACGGCATGATCGACATGGTCGTGCATCGCCACGACATGCGCGCGACGCTGGCGCGGCTGTGCCGCCTGCTCACCAAATCGCCGCCGCTGCAGGTGCCCTCGAAGCCTGCGCCGGAGGTCACGGCACCCACCCAGATCGTCTCGGCACCGGAAACCGTGCCGGCAGCGCCGCACGCGTGAGCGTACCTGCCGCCCAACCATCGCCGCCGCTCGGCGAGTTGGTTGCGCGCCTGTCGGCGTTGCATCCGAAGACGATCGACCTCAGCCTCGATCGCATGCACGGGCTGCTCACACGGCTTGATCATCCCGAGCGCAAGCTGCCGCCGGTGATCCATGTTGCCGGCACCAACGGCAAGGGCTCCACGATCGCCTATTTGCGTGCGATCCTGGAAGCGGCCGGCTTGCGCGTCCATGCCTTCACCTCGCCCTATCTGGTGCGACTGAACGAATGCTATCGCCTTGGCCGCGTCGGTGGCGGCGTGCTGGTCGACGACGACGAATTGCGCTCGGTGCTCGAGCATTGCGAACGCGTCAATGACGGCCAGCCGATCACGATCTTCGAGATCGAGACTGCGGCGGCGTTCTGCCTGTTCGCCACGCATGCGGCCGACGTCACACTGCTCGAGGTCGGTCTCGGCGGCAGGCTGGATTCGACCAATGTGGTCGAGACGCCGCTCGCCTCCGTCATCGCGCCGATCAGCATGGATCACACCGAATTCCTCGGCGACACGCTGACCGCGGTCGCAGGTGAGAAGGCCGCGATCATCAAACGCGGCGTGCCGGTGGTCTGTGCCGAGCAGGCGGCTGATGCGATGTCGGTCGTCGAGGCACAGGCGGCGCGCCGGCGGGCGCCGCTGCATGCGGCCGGACAGCAATGGCATATCGGGGTCGAGCGCGGCCGGCTGGTCTATCAGGATGACCGCGGCCTGATGGATCTGGCGGCGCCAAGACTGTTCGGTCGTCACCAGTTCGACAATGCCGGGCTTGCGATCGCGACGCTGCGTGCTGTCGACGCGTTCAAGATCGGGATCGCGGCGTTCGAAGCCGGCATCGTCAATGCCGAATGGCCGGCGCGGATGCAGCGGCTGGCGTCGGGTGAGCTGGTCAATCTGGCGCCGGCGGGCTCGGAGATCTGGCTCGATGGCGGACACAATGCCGAAGGCGGGCGCGTGGCGGCCACTGCGGTCGGCGATCTCGAGGAGCGCGTGTCGCGTCCGCTGGTCGTGATCGCCGGCATGATGGCGAACAAGGATGCATCCGGCTTCCTGGCCAATTTCGCCGGCCTGACGCGGCACATCATCGCGGTCGAGATTCCCGGCCGCCCGGGCGCCATGCCACCCGATCGGCTGGCGGATGCGGCACGCGCGTTCGGCATGCGCGTCGAGATCGCGTCCAGCGTGGAGGCCGCGCTGCAGGCGCTATCGAGCCTCGCCTACGAGGTGTCGCCGCGCATCCTGATCACGGGCTCACTCTATCTCGCCGGCCATGTGCTGGATGTGAACGGCACGCCGCCGGTGTGAAGGCTCCAGCTCCCGTAGCCCGGGTGAAGCGCAGCGCAACCCGGGAAAGTCTGTCCACGTGGAGAGAACCCCGGATTGTGCTTCGCTCCGGGCTACGGCGTTCGTGCGAATAAAGCAAAACGGCCGGCTATCCGCCGGCCGCTGTCGAAAATTATTCCAAGGAAATTACCGGATCAGACCGCAGCGGAAATCCACTGCTGCAGCTTCGCCTTCGGCGCCGCGCCGACCTGGCGCGAGGCCATCTCGCCGCCCTTGAAGATCATCAGGGTCGGGATCGACATCACGCCATATTTGGAAGCCGTCTTCGGGCTCTCGTCGACGTTGAGCTTCACGATCTTGACCTTGTCGCCCATCGAACCGGCGATCTCGTCCAGCGCGGGCGCGATCATTCGGCAGGGGCCACACCATTCGGCCCAGAAATCGACCACGACAGGCCCGGTCGCGTTGAGCACTTCGGCTTCGAAATTGGCGTCAGAAACCTTGCCAACGGCCATGGGGTACCTCGTTCGGTTGGAAGAAAAGGGCGCGACTGAGTCGCGCCCGGGATCATACGTCAAACCTATGAACGCACCCCTGCCGGGTCAAGCTCGCTCACGTCAGCATGATGGGATGCCAGCTCCCTGTCCAGCGCGGAGGCGGAAACCTCCATCAATTCAGTACTTTCGGTCCAGAGCAGGGCGGCACGGACGGGGCGTCCGGGATAAAGCTTGCGCAGCACCGCCCGGTAGAGCGCGAGCTGCCGGACGTAGGCCCGCGGCGCCTCGGCCGCAGTTTTCGGCGGGGCGTGGTTGGTCTTGAAGTCGACGATCAGGATTTCGTCCGGCGTCACCACCAGCCGGTCGATCTGGCCGGATACCAGCGCCGGCAATTGCCCGGGCTGATCCAGCCGGCCGACGATGGACACTTCCGCCCGGCTCCCGGCGGCAAACACGGCTGCGAAACGGGGATCGGCGATCAGGGCCAGCACGCTTTCGGCCAGCGCCCCACGCTCCTCGACGGTCCAATCCTCGGCGTTGCGCTCGAGATAGGAGAGCGCCGCGCCGGGCCGGCGCTCGGGTGCGATATCCGGCAGCGACTGCAACAGCCGGTGCACCAGCGTGCCGCGCTGGATCGCGCGGGCGCGCTGTAAGAGCTGCTCGCCGCTGCGGACGCGGCGGCTGTCGTCGCTGGGGTCGGACGGTCGCAGCCGGCTGTCGGCGGCGAGTTCAGTCGGCGCCGGCCGCTGCAGCCAGGACGGCAGCTCGATCGGCTGCGGCGCCCCCGACACCGCGACGCCGGTCGCAGGATCGGTATCCTCGGGCCGGAAATAACGCTTCACTAGGCCCGCCGGGGTCTCGATCTCCTGCAAGTCGAGGCCGGAATTGGCGAGGCCCTTGTCGATCAGGTCATACCAGGAGGAAGTCCGCACCTTCTTCATGTTGCCGGGCATGCAGCCGCCGACGATCAATCGATCGGCGGCGCGGGTCATCGCGACATAGAGCAGGCGGCGATATTCGTCCTCCGTCTCCTCCAGCATCGCCTCGCGCGCCTTGGCGACGGGACCTGCATCTTCGGCCTTGCGGCCGGCCCAGACCACGACGCCGGGCGCGTTCGGCGCGCTGTTGCCCTGCGGCAGATGAATCAGCCGCAGGCGCTGCGTGTCCGCGGGCGAGGTCGTGGTGTCCACCAGGAACACGACGGAGGCTTCCAGCCCCTTGGCGCCATGCACGGTCATCACGCGCACCTCGTCGCGCGAAATCTCCATGTCGCGCTTCACCTCGGTGTCGGCCGCGCGGAGCCAGGCCACAAAGCCCTGCAGCGAGCTGGGTGCCTTGCGCTCATGCGCGAGCGCCAGCTCGAGGAATTCGTCGAGCGCGTCGTTGGCCTCATGGCCGAGCCGCCCCAGGATGCGCGCCCGCCCGCCGTCGCCGCCAAGCAGCCAGGCATAGAAGGCGAACGGGGTCGAATCGGCCAAACGCCGCTCGCATCGCTCGAGCCGTTTCAGCGCGGCCGTGAGGCGCTCGTCGGTCGCCGCATGCTGCGCCAGCGCCTGGCGCAGCGATCCCTTGCGCTCCCAGGCCAGCTTGAACAGATCGTCATCATCGAGGCCGAACAGCGGGCTCTTCAGCGCCACCGCCAGCGCCAGGTCGTCCTGCGGCAGCAGCAGCGCGTCCGCAAGGTTCATCAGGTCGATGATCGCGATATGCTCGGTCAGCTTCAGCCGGTCGGCGCCGGCGACCGGGATATTGGCGTGCTTCAGCGCCTGGATCACCGCGTCGAACGCGTTGCCGCGCCTGCGCACCAGCACCAGGACATCGCCGTAGGTGAGCGGTCGGCGGTTGCCGCGGCTGCCGGTCATGGTGCCGCTTTCCACCAGCCGCCTGATCTCGGCCTGGATGCGCTTCGCCAGCTTCACTTCCGGGCTGGTGATGGAGACGCCGTCGAACGGCGCGCGCCAGCCTTCGATGTCTTGCCTGTCGTCGGCTTGCGCGAGCTCCCAAAGCTCGATCATGCTGGGGCCGGCATCGGCCAGCGCATTGTGGAGCGGATAACCGTTCTCGACCGCATGGATGCTGCGGTAGATCTCCTGCTCGCGGAAGACATGGTCGACCGATTGCAGGATCGTCGGCCCGGAACGGAACGAATAGGTGAAGGAGACCGGATCGAATTTCAGCCCCGCATCCTCGAACTTCTTCTTCAGCTCGCGCCGGCGCAAATCGAATTCATGCGGAGCCGCGCCCTGGAACGAGAAAATCGATTGCTTCTCGTCGCCGACTGCGAACACCGTGCGCACCGCCCCGTCGCGCGCGCCGGCGCCGGAGGTGAACTCGGAGATGATGTGCGCGACGATGTCCCATTGCTTCGGGCTGGTATCCTGCGCCTCGTCGATCAGGACGTGATCGACGCCGCGGTCGAGCTTGTAGTGCACCCAGCCTGAGGAGACGCGGTCGAGCATCTCCAGCGTCTTGTCGATGAGGTCGTCGTAATCGAGCAGGCCGCGCTCGAGCTTTTCGCGCCGGTAGTTCGCAGCCGCCGCGGTCGCGATGTGCAGCAGCGCCTCGGTGCGGTCGCGGATCGTCACGGCGCGGCGGCGTTCGATCAGGGGATGGATGCGCTGGCTTTCCGCTTCGAACAGCCGCCCGATGGCGGGATTGTTGTCGAAGAATTTCTTCGTCACCACCGACTTGCGCGGCGTGCGGTCGGCGTCGGTCAGGAAGACGCCGAGATAGGCGTCGACCTGCGCGCTGCCGGTGAAGATAAGCGCCTCGCGCAAGCGCGCCGCCTGATCCTGGTCGGACTTGTTGCCGGTATCGAGGACGAGCGCAATGTCTTCCCAGCGCGCGCGTGGCAGATAGGGGCCGTCCAGGATCTCGCGCTCGACATCTTCGATCGAATCATTCGCGGCGACGCCAAGCGCTGCGGACATCTGGCCAGCGGCTGCTTCCGCGCTGCCTGCGGCATCGGTCCAGGCCATGAAATGGTCGCGGCTGAGGCAGGCCTCGCGCACCACGTCCTTGAAGGTGACGTCGGCCGCGTTCGCCATCGCCACCATCAACGCGCGCCCGGTCGCGCTGTCGGGATTGCGCGAGGCTTCCAGCAGCACGGCGAGATTGGCGCGCTCCATCATCTCGTTCTGGTCGCGCTCGTCGAGCACGGCAAACCGCGCCGGCACATTGGCCTCGAACGGGAACTGCTGCAGCAGGCGGGTGCACAGCGCGTGGATGGTCTGCACCTTCAGCCCGCCCGGCGTCTCCAGCGCGCAGGCGAACAGCTTTCGCGCTTCTCTCCGGAGCTTCGCATTGGGATAAGCGATGCCGGCTTCGCGGATCGCGGTGTCCAGCGCGGTATCGTCGAGGGTGACCCAATGGCCGAGCGTGGAAAACACCCGCTCGGCCATGTTGGCCGCGGCCGCCTTGGTGAAAGTGATGCAGAGGATCTTCTCGGGCGGTGTGCCCTCAAGTAGCAGCCGGATCACGCGCTGCACCAGCACATGGGTCTTGCCCGAACCGGCATTGGCGGACACGAAGGCGGACGCCTTGGGATCGGACGCGCGCGCCTGCGTGGCGCGTACGGCGTCGGGAATGGGGCGGGGCGCTTTCACCATTCCTCCAATCCCAGGCCGCCGGCCGCGGACCATTCCTTGATGCGGGCGAGGTCGTCATAGGTGCCGTAGCGATTGGCCCACATCGAGAGATTCAGCGAGGTGTAGGCCTGGTTCTCGTCCTCGAACTGGCGGATCAGTTTTTCCAATTCCCGCCGAGCGTGGTCGGCGGCATCGTCGGGCGATTGCGGCGTATCGCCCGGCCTGATCTTCAATTCCAGCGTCCGCTGCTCACCCGGCGGGTTGTTGCCGCTCAGCCTGACATAGGTGAGCTCGCCGACGGATGCGCCCGCCGGAATTCCCTCGAAGCCGCCCTCGCGCAGGATCGCAGCTTCCAGCGTGAGCTGCGGCGACAGTCCCATGCGCACCTGTTTTCCCGTCGGCGGCTGTCCGGTCTTGTAGTCGAGGATCGCGAACGAACCGTCGCGGTCACGCTCGATCCGGTCGGCGCGCGCCGAAAGCGTGAAGGTGCGCGCATGATCGAGGGGGATGCCGATCTCGCCACGGATCTCGGCGGTGATGGCCGCGATACCGCCGCGCCGCGCAGTCTCCCATTCGGCAAACCACGTTGCGATGCGCTGGAAGCGCGGCCACCACAGCGCCCGCGCTTCCGGCCGCTCCATCAGCGGCGCAAAATGCTTGCCGCCGATCTCGCGCAGCGCCCGAAGCGGATCGTCCGGCAGCTCTGCGGCGAAGACTTGCGTGAATTCGCCGAGCGCTGCGTGGATTGCCGAGCCGCGATCGGCCGCCGACAGCGGCATGTCGACGGGATCGAGCGGGTCGAGCCTGAGGATATATCTTGCGTAGATCGTGTAGGGATCGCGCAGCCAGTCCTCGATCGCGGTCACCGACATCTTCAGAGGCCTTGTCGCGAGCGGCGGCTTTGGCGCGGGCTGCGCGATCGGCTCGACCTTGTCCGGCCGGTCGAGCTCGGCGGCGTAATGGACGTATTTCTCGCCTAGTGCTTTCGCGCTCTTCCAGCGCGCCTCGCCTGCGACCGCCTCACACCGGTGCAGGAAGCGCGAGGCCACCGCCGGCGCGCCACCGACCTTGGCCGAGTGGCTGAGGATCACATCATCAGTGCCGAGCAGTTGCGCGAAGTCATGCGCGGAAAGGCCGATACGCCGTTCCGGCAGGTCGAGGCCGAGCTCGTGCCGCATCGGCCGGCTGAGCCAGGGATCAATCCGCGGCGCCGGCGGCCAGACGCCTTCGACCAGCCCGCCGAGAATCACGCGATCGGTCTCTGTCAGTCGCGCTTCGAGCTGACCGAAGATGTGCAGTTGCGCGCGCGGCGATTCCGGGCGGCGCACCATGCGGTCGGCGAACGCGGTCTGGAATACGTCAGGGTAGTCGCCGAGCGGGACCATCACCCCGCTCAGCTTTCTTGCGCCGACGAGATCATCGAATGCGGATGCGAGCACGGAGCCTGCTTGCTCCTCGAAGGCGACGGCGATGCCGTGCTGATCACAGGACAATGCGGTGAGAGCCTCGCGATGACGCAGCGCCAGCTCGGCGAAATCGTAAGGCTTGGACGCGCTGAGACTTTCGAGCGGTGCAAGCGCGGCCCTCAGCTTCGATATCAGCGACTGCGCCTGGTCGAGCTCGACGTCGCGGAGCCGGGTCCGCCGCTCCAGAGGATGCAGCGATGAAGTCTCGCCGCGGTGGAGCTTGCCGAGTTCGCTGCGGAAACGTTCGAAGTCGCGGGCAAGGCCTTCGCTGCCTGCTTGCGGCCGCGTTCCCCGCAAGAGCGCCAGCTCCAATACTTCGGTTGCGCGCCGGTGTGCGCCGGGCGCGGCATCGAGCCGAAACAGCGGATGTTTCAAGAGCGCGAGCAGTGTCGGCGGCTCCAGCCCCTTGGTCGCGGCTTCCGCGGTGAGGCGGGCGAAAATGCCCGATGGCGTGTCCATCAGCGCTTCACCGCCGGAATCGTCGAATTCGAGATTCCAGCGCGTCAGCGCCGCCATCACCCGCCGCGCCAAAGCACGGTCTGGCGTCACCAGTGCGGCTGATTTGTTGAGATGCCGCGCCTCGCGCATCGCAATCGCAATGGCGAGCGCTTCCATCTCCGGGTTCGGCGCCTCCACCACGGCAATGCTGTTCATGCCGGCGGAAATCTTCTCGGCGATTTCGGGCTGTTCGAGCCGATCATGCCATTGCGCCGTGGCGGTGGATGGCCGCATCGTTTCCGACATCAGCATTTCGCGCCCGTGTGGCGCCGGCTCGCCCAGAACCTCGACCTCGTCACGCTTGATGCCGAAACGGTCGAGCAGCGCGTGCATGGCGAATTGCGGATGATTCGACGCCGGCGGCGTGGTGAATTTGCCCTTGGCGTCGCGCATGCCGCCGATCGTGTCCCAGGACTCCTCATCAAGATCGGTATCGAGTCCGGGCAGCACGACCGCGCCGTGCGGCAGCTTGGCTACCGCGTGGAGAAACTTGGCCGTCGTCGGCATCGAACCGGTTGAGCCCGCCGCGATCACGGGGCCATTAGATTGCGCAGTCAGTCGCGCGGGTTCGGCCGCGATCAAGAGGTCGCGCCGCGCCGCCGGCTCGATGCGGCCGACCTCGGCGAGATGGGCTGGCCAGGCCTGGCGCGCGATCCGCAGGAAATCCAGCGAATGTTGCCAATATTGGTCGAGCTGATCGGGGACCAGCTTATCGAGCGCGCTCCACTCGACGCCGCGCGTCACCATGTCGTCCATCAGGCGCGCGAGATCGCCGGCAAGCTGCAGCGTCGATGCGGGGCCGCCGACCACCTGCGGCGCGGTGACCGGGCTCTTGGCCCAGGCTGCCACCAGTCTCGCCAATGTCAGCCGCCGCTCGAGTTCGCCAAGCTTGGGCGGAATCTCCAGCGGCGCTGCGCCGCTGAATTGTTCCGCCTCTTCCGCGAAAGCGAGTTCATCTTCGTCGATGTCGCCAAGCGCAATGATGCGCGGCAGCACAGCGGCATCCGTATCCAGGACGTCGAGGAAGATCTCTCGCGCAAGCCGGCCCGCACGCCGCGTCGGCAGATAAAGCGTCGCGTCAGCCAGCTTTTCGGGATTATCGCGCGCGTCGAATCCCGTGACCAGGCGACCGTCCACCAGCGCGGCGATGACGGTACGCAGGAACGGAACGGAGAGGGGAACGCTGAAAACGCGCATGAGCGGCCTGATTCGGGGTCAGGCGCCAATATAGAGCATCTCGTTCCGCGTCGTCCCGGCGAAGGCCGGGACCCATATGTGGACGGCCCCCGTGGCACAAGAGCTTTTGAGGTGATCGGATCGCTGCATCCATATGTCCGGC
>NZ_JBEGDB010000440.1:0-4206 GCF_043638955.1 Bradyrhizobium sp. 31Argb
TTGCTCCACCCGCGCCACTTGGCGTACAAAACCCTGAGACTCTAACCGCTGCTGGATGAAAGTTCAGTGGCAGGTCAATCCCGGTATGCCTGAATTCATTTCTCCAACTGGCTTTTTGCTTGCCGTCATTCCTAGAATTGGTAAAACTGATTGTTTTGATCGAATGCATCCACAGTCTGGATAAGTCCAGATCATGCGTTCAGGGCCTCGATGATCTAAATCTGCTCGTCGTGCTCGACGCTCGGGTGACCGAACGTAACCTTACCGCTGCGGCACGAGCATCAACCTGAGCTAGCCGACCGTTGAGGGTTCGCTGCCGCCGATCCTGAGACCCAGTTCGATCACGGAATGATGAATGGAATGACGTGGCCGGTAACCTGGTTCTCAGGAGGGGCGGATTGCTCAACAGCAACACGTCGTTCCCCCGCATCGAATGGTGTGAGAGCCAACGAATTCGCCAGCGGTTCTGATATCCGCGCAATTTACGGACCTCGACCGACCGCATTGACAACATTTGCGGCAAAGCCAGCGCGCATTAGGGCCGTGGAGCAAGAGCCGAGCCAAATGGGCAGTGCCGTGCACGTCTTGCAGGACTTGAAAATCGGCTTGGTGTGCACCAGCGTTTGCTGCTGTCCGAAAGCAAACGCGCCCGATGTCCCGAACCCGCCAACCTGTTGCGAACACGACATTGGGCCGCAAAAGGTGCGAGCATTCCTCTGCATCGCACTGGCCCAAATCCTGCACCGCGTTGGCGGGCGAGGGCAAGATGGGAGGTGCGTTTTGAGTCTCGATCTGAGAAACGACGATGCGGTCGCCGGTCCACGGTCGGCGACCGACGTGAGCTGTCCGTTTCACACCGATAGAGCCGGCATCCAGCAGGGAGAACGGAAGACGTTGGTGCTGACCGGGGCGTCGCGCGGCATCGGTCACGCCACCGGAAAGCTGTTTTCGGAAGCGGGCTGGCGCATCATCTCTTGCGCGCGCCAACCGTTCGATGGCGGGCGCTGCCCGTGGGAGTCAGGGGCCGACAACCATGTCCAGGTCGACCTCAGCAACCATCGGATGCTGCCGCGCGCCATCGCCGAGGTCAAGGAGCGCCTCGCGGGCGCGCCATTGCACGCATTGATCAACAATGCCGGAATTTCGCCGAAGACGCCGAACGGTGCACGACTGACGTCCTTGACGACGTCAGTCGAAACCTGGATGAGGGTGTTCCACCTCAATCTGGTGGCGCCGATCCTGCTCGCGCAAGGCCTGTTTGAGGAGTTGAGAGCAGCGTCGGGATCAATTGTCAACGTGACCTCAATCGCAGGCTCGCGGGTGCACCCGTTTGCCGGCAGCGCCTATGCAACATCGAAAGCTGCGCTCGCGTGTCTCACGCGCGAAAAGGCGCACGACTATGCACCGCATGGCATTCGCGTGAACGCGATCGCGCCCGGCGAGATCAAAACAGACATTTTGTCGCCGAACACGGAAGCGCGTCTTGTGCCAAATATTCCGCTGCGCCGGGTGGGCACACCGGAAGAAGTCGCGAAGGTCATCTTCTTCCTATGCTCGGATGCGGCAAGCTATGTCACGGGCACCGAGGTGCCGATCGATGGTGGCCAACACCTGTGATCGACCCCCTACCTGCAACAAAAAATCGCAGCTGATTTGAGTTACATCAATGGAACTCGTGTTTCCACGGAATCCGCGCGACGAGTTCGGAAGAGCAGAGAATAAGCAAATCAAAGCATTGTAAGTTTACCGTCATGCCACGATGAAGGCGCTGTAAGTTTTACCATCGTGCCATAATAAGGGGTTATCTCTTGCGGTCATTCCCTGTAGGGCGAGATCGAGGATGACATGCAACACAATATTCGCAAATCCGAACAGAGCGACAGGGAGGATGGTCATGACAACGGAGACGTCGTCATGCTGCATATCCCTTCCGTACGCGAAAGGCTTAACTCAAACTCCGAGACGGACCACACGGTCCCTATTGTGCCGTCGTATGAGAGCGCGATTATCGGGATCTTCGAAATATCGAAAGTACTCACCGCGCCCTGCCGGCTCGAAGTCACGCTGGCCAACGTTGTTGATCTTCTGCAATCGTTTGTACAGATGCGGCACGGTATCGTCTCTCTATTCCACGATGATGGCGTGCCGGACATTACCGTGGGCGCCGGCTGGAGCGAAGGCAGCGACGAGCGCTACCGGATGCGCCTGCCGCAGAAGGCACTGCAGGAGATCGTGACGTCGGACATGCCGCTCGTCGCCGAAAACGTAGCGGTGCATTCGGCCTTCAGTGCTGCGGACATGGAGGTACTCGGGGCCTCCGACGAGATGCCAGTGTCGTTCCTCGGCGTTCCCATCCGCATCGATGCGAATGTCGTCGGCACGCTGACGATCGACCGAATGCTGGACGAGGCCTCGAGCGTCCGGCTCGACTACGACGCACGGCTGCTCACCATGATCGCCAACCTTGTAGGGCAGACGGTGAAGCTGCATCGGCTGTTCGCGTGTGACCGCGAGCGACTGATGGTGGAGAAGGACCGCCTGCAAAAGCAATTGTGTGAGCTCAAGCAGCCTTCACGGGAGCGCAAGAAGGTCCATGTCGAGGGGATCATCGGGGACAGCCCGGCGCTGCGGGCGCTGCTCGAGAAGATCGCGGTGGTGGCCAAATCAAACAGCACGGTGCTGTTGCGCGGCGAGTCCGGTACCGGAAAAGAGCTGGTCGCCAAGGCGATTCACGAGCGGTCGGCGCGCGCCAAGCGTCCGCTCATAAAACTCAACTGCGCGGCGCTGCCTGAAACGGTACTGGAATCCGAATTGTTCGGTCACGAGAAGGGTGCCTTTACCAGCGCGTTCAGCTCCCGCAAGGGCCGCTTCGAGCTCGCCGACAAGGGGACGCTATTTCTGGACGAGATCGGCGAGATTTCGGCTTCGTTCCAGGCAAAGCTACTGCGCGTCCTGCAGGAGCAGGAATTCGAGCGCGTCGGCGGCAACCAGACCGTTAAGGTCGATGTTCGCGTGATTGCCGCCACCAATAAGAACCTGGAAGAGGCGGTGGCAAGCAACGAGTTCCGCGCCGACCTCTATTATCGGATCAGCGTGGTTCCCTTGCTGCTGCCGCCGTTGCGCGAAAGGCGCGGTGATATTCCGCTCCTCGCCACCGAGTTCCTCAGAAATTTCAACAGCGAGAACGGCCGTACGCTCGACTTCGATAGCAGTGCGATTGAAGTACTGATGAACTGCGGTTTTCCCGGAAATGTGCGCGAGCTTGAGAATTGCGTGCAGCGGACCGCGACCCTTGCACCTGGACCATCGATCGTAAGAGACGACTTTGCCTGCTGCCACGGCCAGTGCCTTTCCGCGATGCTGTGGAAAACCGGATCGGACGAGGTGGCGCTGCAGCCGCGGCCGATCGTATCAGTGCCGATTATGCCCGCCATGCCGCCGGCTGAGGCGGCTATGCCGGTCCCGCCTTTCGGCGGCGACCTGGCTCCGTTGGCACCAGCCGGCGCATCCCTCGTAGGTGGTGCGAAGATCACAGATCGCGAGCGTGTCATCGCGGCCATGGAAAGGTCCGGCTGGGTGCAGGCGAAGGCGGCGCGCCTGCTTGGGCTGACACCGCGCCAGATTGGCTACGCCTTGAGGAAATACGGTGTCGAGATCAAGCGTTTCTGAAAGGATTTGGCGCGCGTCGGGGCCGTGACCATCGGCGGCGCGGGCGCTGCCATCGCCACTGCCTGGGTAATGTCGCAATCGACCATCAGCTCACGCCGGATTTCAGTCGGCGAGATCATCGTCTGCTGGTTGACCGCGTTCAATTCTAAGCCCGCGTCCGCTCATGTGGAGCAACCGCCGCGCGCTGCGGGACTACGAAGGTATCGCCGTGTGCCTCGTGGCCGCAGGCGCCGCAAGCTCGTTGCGACGCGGCGCTTGCTCCTGGTGATGCGAAGCCTCGTCGGTTGCAAATGAGCTCAAGGCTTAGGCTTCCTCATGAGCGCAGCGGGTGCTGCGGTTTCCCGAGGAAGCGAATCCGTTTTGGGCCACCCGCTTTGACCCAGATCAACGATAAATTAAGCCGCGCGAGCCGAGCTGTCGTAGTCAGGACCAATGTCGCAATTCCGTCGCCGGCAAACGTCAGGCTAGGCCGTGTGGACAGTTACCTTATCCAGAGCAGAGTGGCGGCAATGGCGACGACGGCGAAGTAGTTTCGCG
>NZ_JBEGDB010000441.1:0-4200 GCF_043638955.1 Bradyrhizobium sp. 31Argb
TCGTTTGAGATTTCGACAACCTCATTCTGGCACAACTGATGCCGTAGGGGGCCGTCCACCCCATCAACCACAGGCTTTCGTGGTGGGCTCCGCTGCAACCGCTTGCTCGTGCCACGACCGTAGCCTGTGCAGGGACGACAAGCAAAACGACGAATGTGAACCCCTTTCGTTTCGCCTCTCAAGACCCCAGATAGAGCGCCATGGTTTCACAATCCCCCGACATCAAGATCACGGAAACGCCAACCCGCGCGCCATCGGCCGTGCCGGTCGACGACGCGGTGCTGCCATTCGAGATCGATGCACTCGATCTTCGCGGGCGGCTGACGCGGCTCGGCCCCACCCTCGACGACATCCTGCACAAGCACGATTATCCGCCTGCCGTCGGCAAATTGCTCGGCGAGGCGATCGTGCTAACGACGCTGCTCGGTTCATCCCTGAAGTTCGATGGCCGTTTCATCCTGCAGACCCGGACCGACGGTCCGGTCTCGTTCCTGATCGTCGATTTCAAGGCGCCCGATCGGCTGCGGGCCTATGCGCGCTACGATGCGACGCGGCTGCACGACGGGCTGGATTCCGGCGCGCTGCTCGGCAAGGGCCATCTCGCGATGACCATCGACCAGGGGCCGGACATGAGCCGCTACCAGGGCCTGGTCGCGCTCCATGGCGGCAGCCTCGAAGACGCAGCCCATGAATATTTCCTGCGCTCGGAGCAGATCCCGACGCGCGTTCGCCTTGCGGTCGGCGAGGAATGGCGCGGCGGCGACGGCGGCAAGGTTCGCTGGCGCGCCGGCGGCATGCTGCTGCAGTTCCTGCCGAAGGCGCCGGAGCGCGCGCGGCAGGCCGATCTGCATCCCGGCGATGCGCCCGAAGGCACCGCCGCCCATGAGGTTCCGGAAGACGATGCCTGGGTCGAGGGGCAGTCGCTGATCGGAACGGTCGAGGACGTCGAACTGCTCGACCCTGATCTGTCGGGCGAGCGGCTATTGTATCGCCTGTTCCACGAACGCGGCGTGCGTGTGTTCGCGCCGCTGCCGCTGCGCGCGCAATGCTCCTGCTCGCGCGAGGCGGTGTCCTCGATGCTGAAGAGCTTTACGGCGAAGGATCGCGCCGACATGGTCAAGGACGGCAAGGTCGTCGTCACCTGCGAGTTCTGCTCGTCGGTCTACGAATTCACGCCGGATGAAGCGGGCGTGGAGTAGGGCTATCGAACTTAGAATTGTAGGGTGGGCAAAGCGAAGCGTGCCCACCATCGCGAGCGGAATCTGGATGGTGGGCACGGCGCGAAGACGCGCCTTTGCCCACCCTACCGATTTCCCCGTGAGGGCACACGCGCTCGTCAATTCAACACTCTCTTCCCGTCCGGGCTGTCGAGCGAAAATGTCGGCACGTCGATCTCGAACCGTTCGCCGCTTTCGCTCACCATCTGGTAGCGCCCGCTCATGATGCCGGAGGCGGTCGGCAGCGGCACGCCGGAGGTGTATTCGAAGCGCTCGCCCGGCGCGAGCACGGGCTGCTCGCCGACCACGCCCTCGCCGCGCACTTCCTGCTGGCGGCCGGTGGCGTCGGTGATGATCCAGTATCGCGTGCGCAGTTGCACCGTCTCGGTGCCGGAATTGGTGATGACGATGGTGTAGGACCAGAAATATTGCCGGTTCTCGATCGACGAACGTTCCGGCAGGAAGTTCGGCTCGACGGTGACTTCGATGTCGCGGGTGACGGCGCGGTACACGTTTCAGTCTCCTCAAATCGCATCATAGCCAATAAGTCCGTCGGAACCAATCGTTGGACCGGCTGACGAAAGTTTGCTCAGCTAGCGTTTTTCATCGCCGTTTGACCATAGTTCCGCTCTAAAGGCGCGAGCATCCGCGTCAATTCCGTATCTTGTCCGCAAGCGGTGGGCGGATATTATCTTTTTCGAGTCGGGGCGGCGCAAAACTTCGCACGGTCATGGTGCCCGATGACGTCGATTGCCGATCCAATTTCCGGAACGCAGCTTGCCGACGCCAAGGATGCGAGCGGAGCGGTCGCCGCCGCGCCCGCGATCACGATGCCCGCGACCTCCGAGCGCGAATTGCGGCTGGATTTGTTCCGCGGGCTCGCGCTGTGGCTGATCTTCATCGACCATTTGCCGACGAACATCCTGACCTGGCTCACGATCCGCAACTACGGCTTCTCCGACGCGACCGAGATCTTCATCTTCATCTCCGGCTACACCGCGGCCTTCGTCTATGGCCGCGCGATGCTTCAGGCCGGCTTTGTGGTGGCGACCGCGCGCATCCTGCGCCGCGTCTGGCAGATCTATGTCGCCCACGTGTTCCTGTTCACGATCTTTCTTGCGGAAATCTCCTACGTCGCCACCCGCTTCGAGAACCCGCTCTACACCGAAGAGATGGGGATCATGGATTTCCTCAAGCAGCCCGATGTCACCATCGTGCAGGCGCTGCTGTTGCGCTTCCGTCCCGTCAACATGGACGTGCTGCCGCTCTACATCGTGCTGATGCTGTTCCTGCCCTTGATCCTGTGGCTGATGAAATGGCGGACCGACGTGACGCTGGCACTCTCGGCCGGCCTCTACGTCCTGACCTGGCATTTCGATCTCTATCTCAGCGCCTATCCGAACGGCGTCTGGGCGTTCAATCCGTTCGCCTGGCAATTATTGTTCGTGTTCGGCGCCTGGTGCGCGCTAGGCGGCGCAAGAAGGATGTCGCGTATCCTGGCCTCCCCGATCACGCTCTGGATCTGCATCGCCTATCTGTTCGCGGCGTTCCTGGTCACGCTGTCCTGGTATCTGCCGCAGCTCGGCCACATCGTGCCGCGCCGCATCGAGCAGTGGATGTACCCGATCAACAAGACCGATCTGGACGCATTGCGCTTTGCCCATTTCCTGGCGCTGGCGGCCATTACCGTCCGCGTCCTGCCCCGGGATTGGCCGGGCCTGAAATCCCCGTGGCTGCGACCTTTGATCCTCTGCGGCCAGCACTCCCTTGAGATATTCTGCCTTGGCGTGTTCCTGGCATTTGCCGGGCACTTCATCTTGGCCGAGGTGTCCGGCAGCGCCGGGATGCACTTCCTGGTCAGCGTCACTGGGATTGTCATCATGTGCGCAATGGCGTGGGTGATTTCGTGGTACAAACACTCCGCCGACAAAGGCGCCGCGCGATACAAGAGCCCCGGCGGCAATGCCGACCTGGCGGGAGGGGCGGTATGAAGTCCGGCTTATGGACTGTGCTGGGCCTGACATTGCTGGCCGGTTCTCTGTCCGCGGCCCCGGCACGCGCCGGCGATCCCGAGCAGATTTGCGACGTCCCGGCCAATCTGCTGTCCACCGAAAGCTCGTTGTCCAAGGTGGCCGAGGCGGTGAGGAGCGGCCAGCCCCTGAACGTGCTCGTGGTCGGCAGCCGTTCCTCCACCATTCCCTCCTTCGAGGCCAGCGCCTACCCGGCAAAGTTGCAGGCGGCGCTCAAGGAAAGCCTGCCCAGCACCACCGTTAACCTGTCCGTGGAAGCACAGTCCGCCAAGACCGCGGAGGATATGGCGGCCGGCTTTGTTAAGCTGGTGGAAGCAAAACGGCATACTTTAGTGGTCTGGCAGACGGGAACCGTCGATGCTATCCGGTCGATCGATCCTGACGATTTTCGTAATGCCCTCGATGCGGGGATTACTGCGTTGCAACAGGCGGGAACCAATGTGGTCCTGGTCAATCTTCAGTACAGCCCCCGCACCGAAAGCATGATTTCCGGGTCACCATACCTAGATAATATGCGGGTGTCGGCGCAAGAACATGATGTCCCGCTGTTTGATCGTTTCGCCATCATGCATCACTGGAACGATGCCGGTGATTTCGACCTGTTCAGCTCCGCCCACGGCGTGGAACTGGCCAAGCGGGTGCATGCCTGTCTCGGCCGCGCGCTGTCGAAATTCGTGATCGACGCGGCCCACCTCGGACCGGCGCAGCAGAACTAAAGGGAACCAGCGTTAATGAGGTACTACCGCCCTTTTTGCAGCAGCACATGGCTGGTCGCAGCCGCCGCCGTCACGGCATCCGTGCTTGTGACCTCGCCACTGCACGCGCAAGTTGCGCAAGTCGACCAGCATGCCGCGCTTTCTGAGGGCGCGAACTCCCACCCCTTGTATCTGCACGGGCATGATTTGTGCGATGGAAGCGATTTAGCGTCTTGGCCGGTGGCCACCGGCCAAGAC
>NZ_JBEGDB010000442.1:0-4144 GCF_043638955.1 Bradyrhizobium sp. 31Argb
TCGTCGCCATTGCCGCCACTCTGCTCTGGATAAGGTAACTGTCCACACGGCCTAAGGCCATATGCGATTCCCCTACGCTTGCGGGGGAGGGCCGGGGTGGGGGGTCTCTCCACGATTCGCGCTGTCGCGAGCGGAGAGAGCCCTCACCCGCTGCGCTTCGCGCAGCGACCTCTCCCGCAAGCGGGAGAGGTGAAACAACGCGCGTCGCTCCGTCGCCATGACCGCGCTCCTCCCCGCCTATGATTACATCGTGGTCGGCGGCGGATCCGGCGGCGCGGTGGTGGCGCGGCGGCTGGCCGAGCGCAGCAATGCCAGCGTGCTGCTGCTCGAAGCCGGGCCGTCGGATGCCGGCATTGCCGCGATCGAGGATGCGGCGCACTGGACCGCGCTGCTCGGTGGCCGCTACGATTGGGGCTACCGCTATGCGCCACAGCGCGAGCTGAACGGACGCAGCATCGCGATTCCGCGCGGCCGCGTGCTCGGGGGATCGTCGAGCCTCAACGCGATGCTGTGGTACCGTGGCCATCCGTCCGACTACGACGCCTGGGAGGCGGCGGGCGCGACGGGATGGAATTTCCGTTCCGTGTTGCCGTACTTCAAGCGCAGCGAGGACTGGAGGGCGGCGCCTCCGACTATCGCGGCGCCGGCGGTCCCTTGCGTATCGAGCGCCCGCGCGATCCTCACCCGATTGCGCGCGCGATGATCGCGGGCGCCGCCGAGCTCGGCATCCCCGTGATCGACGATCCGAACGGCGCGACCAATGAGGGCGCCGGCCTCGCCAATCTCAACGTCAGCGAAGGCAAGCGCTGGAGCGCGGCGCGCGGTTATCTGCGGCCGGTGATGGACCGGAATAATCTCACCATCCACACCAATGCGCTCGCTATCGGCCTTTCCTTCGAGGGCCGCCGCGCCCGCGCGGTACGCTCGATCATCGACGGCGCCGTTGTTGAGACGCGCGCGGACTCCGAGATCATCCTGGCGCTCGGCGCGATCGACACGCCGCGGCTGCTCTTGATGAGCGGCATCGGGCCGGCGGAAGAATTGGCGCGGCTCGGCATATCAGTCACGGCCGATCTCGAAGGCGTCGGTGAGAATCTGCAGGACCATCCGCTGCTGATGGGCATGAACTTTCGCGCCAAGACTCCGCTCGGGCCGGTGCGCGACAATGGCGGCGGCAGCATGATGAACTGGAAGAGCGCTGCCGCGCTCGCCGCGCCCGATCTCCACGCTTTTGTCGTGCAGGGCCGCAACGCCAACGATGAGGTCGCCTCGGCTTACGATCTCTCCGGCGACATCTTCGCGATGTCGCCGGGATTGATGCGCTCGACCAGCGTCGGCCGCATGCGGCTTGAGAGTGCCGAGCCGGGCGCGGCGATCGATCTGCAGCCGAACTTCCTCGCCGAGGCCGCCGACCTCGAAGCGCTGATCGCCGGGATCGATACCATCATGGAACTGTCCGCCACCAGGGCCTTCGCCGACCTCATCGCTGCGCCGGCCGCGCCGGATCGCCTGATGTCGCGCAGCGGGAAGATCGCGTTCATCCGCATGAGCTGCTCGACCTTCTTCCACACCTGCGGCACCTGCGCGATGGGCACAGGCGAGCGCGCCGTGGTCGATCCACAGTTGCGCGTGCGCGGCGTCGAGGGCCTGCGCATCGCGGATGCCTCGGTGATCCCGATCATCCCGTCCTGCAATACCCATGCGCCCGTGGTGATGATCGGCGAGCGCGCCGCCGATTTCATCACCGGCACGAAACCTGCAGAGCCGGCGCCATGAACGCACAGAAGGACCAGATCATCGCCGCCGACTTCGTCCTGACCATGGACGCAGCCAACCGCGTCATCCCTGACGGCGCGGTGCTTGTGCGCGGCGGCCGCATCAGTGCGGTCGGCAAGAGCGCCGCGCTCTGCGCTGCCGAGCCCGCGGCAGAGGTCACCTACCTCAGGAATTGCCTGGTCATGCCGGGGCTGGTGAACTGCCACATGCATTCCGGCTTTCTGCGCGGCACGGCAGAGCATCTGCCGGTATGGGACTGGCTGCGGCTGCACATCAATCCGATGCACCGCGTGCTGCGACCACACGAGGCGGAGGCTGCGTCCTATCTCTGCTATGCCGAGAGCGTGCTCGCGGGCACCACGACGACTGTCGACATGTGGCGCTTCATGGACGGCAGCGCGCGGGCGGCTCGTGCCATCGGCAATCGTCTCGTCGCCGTCCCCTATGTCGGCGAGCATCCCGATTACAATTATTTCGATACGCTCGACGACAATGAGCGAATGATCGAGACCTGGCACGGCAAGGAGGACGGCCGCATCTCCGTCTGGGTCGGGCTCGAACATCTCTTCTATTCCGACGAGGCTGCGCAACGCCGCGCCGTTGAGATGGCCAAACGCCACCGCACCGGTTTCCACACCCATTGCAGTGAGGCCTCGATCGAGGTCGCCGAGTTCGAGAAGCGTTACGGCAAGCGGCCCATGTTCGTGCTCGACGATCTCGGCTTGTTCGAGACGCCGCGGGCGATGATCGCGCATGCGGTCTGGCTCGACGATGCCGAGATCGCGCTGCTGGCCCGCCGCGGCGTCTCGGTGGCGCACAACCCCGTCAGCAACATGAAGCTCGCCAGCGGCATCGCCCCCGTGGAGGCCATGCTGCGGGCCGGGCTTGCGGTCGGCCTCGGCACCGACGGCGAGAAGGAGAACAACAATCTCGACATGTTCGAGGAGATGAAGGCGGCCTCGCTGCTCGGCAAGCTGAAATCGCTCAATGCGGCTGCACTGGATTCCTGGACCGCGCTGCGGATGGGTACGATCATGGGCGCGCGTGCCATCGGTCTCGACCATGAGATCGGCTCGCTCGAAATCGGCAAGAAGGCCGACCTGATCGCGGTGCGCACCGACACGCCGCGGATGACGCCGCTGTTCGGCGAAGGACCCTATTTCAACCTGCAGCACAATCTGGTGCATGCGGTGCGCGGCGGCGACGTCGCGCTGACCATGGTCGATGGCCGGATCGTCGTCGAGGACGGCCAGTTGACGACGGCCGATCTGCGCGCGTTGATCGATCATGTTCACGAAGTGGCGCCGGGATTGTTCGCGCGCCGCGCCGCCTGGCTCGCCGAGCACGTCCACGGCTCGGTGCAGTGGACCGGCGCGGTTTGACGGGGCAGGCAATGGCGAAAACCAGTGATCCCGTCGCGCTGAACGAATGGTACGCGATCGAGACGCTGTCCGAGGTGGCGTCAACGCCGCGCCTCACGCGCCTGCTCGGCCAGGATCTGATCGTCGACCGCGCCGCCGATGGCGCGCCGCGCGTACGGGAGCTCGTCGCGGGCACACCGACCGCGCCGCTCCCGACCCGCGAGCGCTACGGCTGCCTCTGGACCACGCTCGGCGAGCCGCGGCGCGAGATCTTCGACATCGCTGAGGCCGCGGAGGAGGACCGCCGCTTCGTGATTTGCGGCTGGGTCAAGCTGCGCACCTCCGCGCCGCGCGTGATCGAGAATTTCCTCGACATGGCGCATTTCCCTTTCGTCCATCACGACATTCTCGGCGCCGAGCCGCACACGGAGGTGCCGACTTATGAGAGCGAGATCCGCCGCGACGTTGACGAGGTCTGGGCGACCAATTGCCGGTTCTTCCAGCCGCGCATCGCCGTGACGGAATCTGCCGGCGATTTCGTGCAGCTCACCTACCGCGTGCCGTCGCCGTTTACGGTGATGCTCTACCGCGTATGCCCTTCCGCTCCCTCGCGGCTTGATGCGATCGCGCTGTTCATCCAGCCGATCGAGGAGGAACTGTGCCGCGCCCAGCCGGTGATGTTCCTGGTCGACGCGCAGTCGGCCTACAACGACATGCTGAAGTTCGAGCAGGTGATCTTTTCCCAGGACCGCATCATCGTCGAGAACCAGCGTCCCTTGCGGCTGCCGCTCGAACCACGCGCGGAGATCCCGACCCGCGCCGACAGCTCCTCCGTCGCCTATCGCCGCTGGCTCAAGGAAAAGGGCCTCCGCTACGGCACCATCGCCGGCTCGCGATGACCTCTGCCCCGTAGCCCGGGTGAAGCGGAAGAGGCTGGGCAAGAATTTCGCGGATTTCGGGAAGTTGAGGTACGATTCGCGGATGGTGAATCGTCTTTACAAGACCGG
>NZ_JBEGDB010000443.1:0-4135 GCF_043638955.1 Bradyrhizobium sp. 31Argb
AAGGCTTCCTCCTAAAAGAAAGCCTTGAATCACGTTCAATCTGATTTGAGAATCCCAAGAGTCCACACGGCCTAGCCGTTGGTCATGGCGCCCGGGCCGCAGCCTTGCCATCGACCTCGGCCACGATCACTTATCATCGCACGCAGGTGGATGGCGTCGGCATCTTCTATCGTGAAGCGGGGCCGAGCGACGCGCCGACGATTGTGCTGTTGCACGGCTTTCCGTCCTCCTCGCGGATGTTCGATGCTTTGCTTCCGCTTCTTGCCACGCGCTATCACCTGATCGCACCTGATTATCCGGGGTTCGGCCAGAGCGAGGCTCCGCCGCCCTCACGTTACGCTTACACGTTCGACCATCTCGCCCAGACCACGAACGCCTTACTCGAGCAGCTCAAGATCAGCCGCTACGTCCTGTACCTGCAGGACTATGGCGGTCCGGTTGGCTACCGCATCACGGTGGCTCATCCCGAGCGGGTGCGCGCGCTTGTGATCCAGAATGCGAACGCCTACAGCGAAGGGCTCGGCGCCAAATGGACCGGCATTGCGCAATATTGGGCCGATCGTGATGCCCACCCGGAGCAGGTCGACGCTTTCACCTCGCTCGAAGGCGCCAAGGCCCGTCACATCGGCAACAGCCCCAATCTCGAGCGCTACAATCCCGATACATGGACCGACGAATATGCGTTCCTGTCCCGGCCTGGGCAGCGCGAAATCCAGGCGGACCTGCTCTACGACTATCGCACGAACGTAGCCTCTTACCCCGCATGGCAGGCGTTTCTGCGCGAGCACAAGCCGCCGACGCTCATCGTGTGGGGACGCTATGATCCATCCTTCATTGCACCGGGCGCGGAGGCGTTCAGGCGCGACCTGCCGGATGCGGAGATTCATCTGCTCGACGCCGGTCACTTCGCGCTAGACGAGAAGGTCGACGACATAGCACGTCTGATGATCGACTTCCTGTCGAAGCAGCCCGAATAGGCCTAAAGCGAACGACACGGGGAGAGAATGGGTCGATGGCCCTTGTATAGGAGCGAACAGGGCACCCGACGATGTGTCTGTTCTAATTGAAGAAAATATTTAGGTGAGGCATAACCCTCGGCGATTGAAGCGCTGATTGTCTCCACACCCCTATGACCAGGCCCCGGGTTCCATCCCTTGTTGCGTTGAGAGCTTTTGAAGCTGTTGGCCGCACCGGCAGTATGCGTGCCGCTGGCGATGAGCTGGCGGTGAGCCATACCGTCGTTTCGCGTCACATCCAGAACCTCCAGGAAAGCCTCGGCGTCACGCTCGTCCGCGCCCAAGGTCGCGGCGTCATGCTCACCGAACGAGGTTCGTTTCTCTATGAGCAATTGTCGCAAGCGTTTGAGATCATCGCGCGCGCTACGGTTGCGGTGCGTCCTCCGTCGCGAACCACCCTGAACATCTGGTGTATTCCCGGCATTGCCAACCGTCGGTTGCTGCAGAGGCTTCCCGAGCTAACGGGGCCACCGAACCGATGGGAAGTTAACCTGCAGCCAACATTGTCACACCCCGATCTCTCGCGTGGTGAGGCGGATGCCGAGATCGTCTATGCCGACGTGATCACCACGCATCTCGACCTCGCGTCCGAGCCCTTGATCCGGCCGAGGGTCTTCCCGGTGGCCAGCCCGAGCTATCTGGCGCGTCATCCCGCCATAACGAGCCTGACCGACTTGGCCTCGATCGCGTTGATCCACGAAGAGTCGACGGAGCAATGGGAGCGCTGGTTTCGGCTGGCCGGATTGGTCGATTTGCCGCAGCTCGGCGGCCAGCGTCTTTGGCATGCCCATCTCGCCATCGAGGCGGCGCGACTGGGGCAGGGGGTGGCGATCGCCAATGACGTCCTGGTCGAGGACGACCTTCGCACCGGCGCGTTGGTCGAACTCCTCTCTACCTCCGTCTATATGGGAACGTACCAATTGGTCGCTTTGAAAGAGCGCTGGCGCGACCTGGCGATTGTTGCACTGCGGAATTGGCTACAAAATGTGCTGGCCGGCGCACCGAACGGTCCGACCGGTGCATGTGAGTCACCATAGCGCGATAATAAAACTGGTTGTTCGTTCGATAGCGCCAACTACGGTCCCCTCAACTTGGGGAAGTAAGAATGGCGCTAAACTCCGAACTGATGTCACGCAGACAATCTGCGGTGGTCCGTGGTGTTGGTCATGCCACACCGGTTTTCGCTGAGCGGGCACTCAACAGCGAGCTTTGGGACGTCGAGGGGCGACGTTACGTTGATTTTGCCGGTGGCATTGCGGTTCTCAACACCGGTCATCGCCATCCGCGGGTGATCAAGGCGGTTCGCGATCAGTTGGATCGCTTTACGCACACCTGTTTCCAGGTCGCCCCGTATGACTCCTATGTTGAACTCGCCGAGCGTCTCAATGCGCTGGCGCCGATCAGCGGGCCGCTGAAGTCGATACTGCTCACGACCGGCGCCGAGGCTACCGAGAATGCGGTCAAGATCGCTCGTGCGGCAACCGGCCGCACTGGCGTCATCGCGTTTACGGGGGGATTTCACGGGCGCACCGCTTTCGCGTCGGTAATGACGGGAAAAGTCGTTCCCTACAAGAAGGGTGTTGTTTCCCCTCTTCCCGGCGTGTGGCATGTGCCATTCCCGATCAGTGGCAGCGAGATTAGCGTCGACGACGCGCTGCGCTATATCGGTTTCATTTTCAAGGCCGATATCGATGCATCCCAGGTGGCGGCGATCATCATCGAGCCGGTGCAAGGCGAAGGCGGTTTCCACCAGGCTCCCCCCGAACTCATGCGCGGGCTGCGCCGCATTTGCGACGAGAATGGGATCGTGCTGATCGCGGACGAAGTTCAGACCGGATTCGGTCGGACCGGAAAAATGTTCGCGATGGAGCACTACGACGTCAAGCCAGACCTTATCTGTGTCGCGAAGAGCCTTGCCGGTGGCTTGCCGCTATCGGGCGTGATCGGACGTGCCGCGATCATGGATGCGGCGGAGCCGGGTGGCCTCGGAGGCACATATGCAGGCCATCCGCTGGCATGCGCGGCGGCGCTTGCGGTCCTCGATGTGTTCGAGCAAGAGAACCTTCTTGCGCGCGCCAATAAGATCGGCGCGCGCTTGCGCGATGCGATCGATCGTTTCGCGCAGGCCAATCATCTGCTGCCGATTTCCCGGGCTCGCGGATTGGGCGCGATGATCGCCTTTGATGTGCTCAAGCAACGGGGAAGCAACGAGCCGGACGCTGAAGCCACCAGTCAGGTCACCAGACTCGCGCACCAGAACGGCCTGATCCTGCTGTCCTGCGGCACGACTGCGAACACGATTCGGATCTTGGTCCCGCTCACGGCGTCGGACGAGATCGTGGACGAGGGACTTTCGATCCTCGAATCCTGCCTCGTCACCTGAACTCCACGACCGGCGAAAATCGACCAGACCAACAATGGGCATTCGGTGAAATGACCCTTGCGCACAGGAGACGACCTTGGAAACTGAGCTGACCAAGACCAACAGTCTTGCCGAAGAATTGCGGGCTGCTGTCGATCGCAACTTTGACGACCAGGTCGCCTTCCTCGCGCGCCTGGTGCAATTCCGCAGTCTGCGCGGCCAGGAGGCCCCACTCCAGGCCTGGATGGCCGAGCGCCTGGCCGAGCGCGGCTACAAGGTCGATGCCTTCAGCCTCGCCGATGTCGATCTGATGAGCCATCCGAAGGCGGCCCCGATGGACGGGATCGATCTTGCCGGCTCGAGGCAAGTCGTGGCGACCCATGACGGCGACGGGAAGGGACGTAGCCTGATCATGCAGGGCCATATCGACGTGGTGCCGGAAGGCCCGCTCGATTTCTGGGATTTTCCGCCGTTTGACGGTGTGGTGCGCGACGGCTGGATGCACGGCCGCGGCGCTCAGGACATGAAGGCCGGCGTCTCGGCGATGATTTACGCGCTCGATGCGATCCGGGCTGCGGGCTACGCGCCGCAGGGCCGCATCCACCTGCAGACCGTCACCGAGGAAGAAAGCACCGGCAACGGCGCACTGTCGACGTTGATGCGCGGCTATCGCGCCGACGCGTGCGCATTGCCTCACCAAGGATGTTACCGGAGAACTGACCGTCAGGATTGGGGCGGCGATACCGAATCGGATCGG
>NZ_JBEGDB010000444.1:0-4080 GCF_043638955.1 Bradyrhizobium sp. 31Argb
TCATGCGCTCCGTCTATCAAACGGAGCAGCCCCTTCCAACTAAGCACGTGGTCCCACAATCGGGGTCCATTTCAAACCGCGATTGTCCCCGGCGAATCAAAGGAAGAACACGATGTCGGATGCAAAATTGTAGAATGTGCTGTCTTCTCTTTCGCAGACAGCGAGACAGTTGAATGCTCCGCCGGCCGGCCGGACTGCGCCGGATGCAACTTACGTGAAGCTAGATACCAATGAGAACCCATTTCCACTGCCAACGATCGTATGGCAAAGTGCAATTATCGCCCTTGAGCGGCAGTATCTTTATCCCGAAGATGACAACCTCAGCTTGCGGGAAGCAGCTGCCAATGCGTACGGCGTAGCGACGGATCATGTGATTGCCGGCAATGGATCATCTGAGATTCTGGGGCTGATCTACAGAGCCTTTCTTGCCCCGGGCGAGAGCGTGGCAATGCTGTCTCCAGGTTTTTCATTCAATCGCAAACTTGCTATGTTGCAAGGGGCTCAACTTCTCGAAGTCAGATGTGACGAACCTCAGTCCTTGCCTATAGAGCAATTGTTGTTGGGTTGCGAAAAAGCCGCGAAGTTCGTTCTGGTAGCTAATCCGAATAATCCAACCAGAACGTTCATTCCGATCGCTGACATCGAACGCCTTGTGGCAGAATCGGACCGTCTAGTCGTGTTGGACGAGGCGTATGTCGATTTTGCGCCTGATAATGGCCTACGCCTCCTAAGCCGCTATCCGACTCTTCTGATCTTAAGAACATTTTCGAAGAGCTACGCCGCCGCTGGCATTCGCGTCGGCTTCGGACTAGGCCACCCAGAGCTTATCGGAAGGCTTCGTAACATCCAGAACGTCTTCAACATGAATGTGATCGGTCACGCGGTGGGCATCAGCGTTCTTGCGCACCGCGCCATCTACGAAGATAACCATAGGCACATCACGCAGGAAAGAGAACGAGTGGCGAGCGCACTGTCACAACTTGGATTGTCTGCAACGCCCTCCGACGCAAATTTCTTGCTAGTCCGTGTGCCCGCGGGACACGACGGCAGATGGTGGCAGCTGGCTTTGGAAAGGCAAAAGATACTCGTTGCCTTTTTCCCTGATGAAGGTCTTGAAGACTGTATCCGCGTTAGCATCGGCACAAAAACGCAAATGGACGCGATTCTCGCAGCAATCAGTGACATTTCTGGCCGCTCGAAAATGGGTATATCGCCCGCCGCGCAGTAGTAATGTCTGGTGCCGCGTCACGTATGCGATAGCACCACCGAGGGATGAGAGCGGTGGGTGGCATAACCGAGATCTGTTGTGACTGATGGACGAAAATCGACGACGGATCGATCGCTTAACTGCCACGGCCCCGTTTTCGAGGGACAACCGCCTCGTGATCAGCGGTATCGCGCACCTACTGCAGTTAACAAGGGACAACGATCGCTTTCCTGGTTGAGCCGCGCATGGAGCGTGGCTTGATCGAGCTCGCCTTCCCACCAGGACACGAACACCGCGGCAAGACCGTTGCCCGTGATATTGGTAAGGGCGCGCACCTCGCTCATGAATTTATCGATCGAGAACACGATTGCCATGCCAGGCACTAGCGCCGGATTAACCGCTGATAGCGTCGCCGCGAGCGTGATGAAGCCGGCCCCGGTGATACCGCTTGCGCCTTTCGAGGTCATCATCGCCACGATCAGGATCGTGAGCTGTTGGCCGAAGGTAAGATCGACCCCGAGCGCCTGCGCGATAAATAACGTTGCCAAGCTCATGTAGACGTTGGTGCCATCGAGGTTGAACGAGTAGCCGGTCGGCACCACGAGCCCGACCACGGGCTTGGAGCAGCCGAGCCGCTCAAGCTTCTTCATCAACTGCGGCAGCGCGCTTTCCGAGGACGAGGTGCCGAGCACGAGCAAGAGCAAGAGCTCGTCTTTGATATAAGCGATAAACTTGAAGATCGAAAAGCCAACGGAGCGCGCGATCAGACCGAGCACGACCACCACGAACAGCGCGGCCGTGGCGTAGAACAGTGCGATTAGGCCGATTAGATTGCCGAGCGCCGAGGGTCCGAGCTTGCCGATCGTGAAGGCCATGGCGCCGAACGCGCCGATCGGCGCGGCCTTCATGACAATAGCGATGACGCCGAACACCGCGTGCGCCGTGTCGTCGATCATGCCGCGCAACTTCTCGCCGCGCTCACCCAGCGCCATCAGCGAGAAGCCGAACAGGATGGCAAATAAGAGTACCTGCAGGATGTCGCCGCGCGCCAGCGCGCCGACCACGCTGTCGGGAATGATATTGAGGATGAAATCGACGGTTTTCGAAGCTTCCGCCTGCTCCACGTAGTTGGCGACGGCTGCGGCATCGGGCTTGGCCGCAAGGCCGTGGCCGATCTGGAAAAGATTGCCCATCAGAAGGCCGAGCAACGAGGCAAAAGTGGAGACGATCTCGAAATAGACCAGCGCCTTGAGGCCGACCCAGCCGACCTTTTTCGCATCCTGGATGTGCGCAATGCCCGAGACCCCGGTGCAGAAGATGATGGGCGCGATGACCAACTTGATCAGCTTGATGAACCCGTCACCAAGCGCCTTGACCCAATCGCTGGTCGCGAGCGACGGCCACAGCCAACCGACGACGACGCCAATCAGGATCGCGATCAGCACCTGAACGTAGAGGATTTTGTACCAAGTTCTCGACACCGGCGCGGGTGCGGCAGTTGCGATGGTGGTCATGACGCTCCTTCCCAATATGAACTCGAACACCGAGCCACCGCGCGTTGAGAGGCGACGGCATCAGACGAGCCTTGTCATGCCAGCCGTGCGCAATTGAAGACGGCGATGTCGGAACTCCGACAGCCGGCAGCGCGATTTGCTGGCAGTTACGTGTGTTTTTCTCTCGTTAAGCAAGACGCGCACCACGCGCCGAAGCCATGCTGCCGTTCAACCGGCGAGACTGTGGACAGACTTTCTCCTAAATGTATTTGGTTGAATGCCAGAAACGCGTTTGTTCCGCCGAAGGCAGAGGCGTTGTTCAGCGCCACGCGCACCTTGCGCTCGCGCGCGCCAGATTGGGCGCGGCCTCGAGATCGACCAGCTGCTTGCGGGCGATTTAATGCTCGGGCAGCGTTTTGAGCTTGGCCCTTATCCTGAGCTCAGAGTTGCAATCGGGTCACTGGCGGAGCGGCCTTCGCATCTCCCTATAAATGGAAGCGCCGCCGGTCCCGCCCATTCCGGAAACGACGACGCGCCTCCCCGTTCAGGCCTTCTCAGCGACCACGCCGCGGACAGGTTCGTCGCCGATAGACTTGAGATTCGATCAGGCGTCATCCGTGTTCATCTCAATCGTCGATCGCGCAGGACTGCGCCACGCAGATGATGTCCGCAACTCCAGTGACTGGATGCCACACCAGGTCAGTTCCGTGGTGGTCGATGTCTCGCGGCCGCCGACAGCGTTTTCCTTGTTCGTGCAACAATTTCCTTCGCGAATTGATCTGCCATGCTGCTGCTTCCATTAGGCGCTTCGACGCGAACGCACTGCCTTTCAGCCGCGCCGCGCGACAGAAGCAGTGACGTGATTCGTCGGGCGTCAGGTGCTGTCAATGCAACATTCCGCGACATTGGTAAAATTGATTTTTTGGATGGTACGCATCCACATTATCGACGTTTGGAGACATGCGCCTAAGACCTTGATGCAAGCTGCCCTCGGGCGTTATCGAGCCTCGCGTCGTAGTTTCGCACAGTTAAAAACGACAGCCTCGATGCTCCTTCACCGGGCCATCTACGCCGAGCTCCCGCCGCGCCTGGACGAGACGTCTGCCCCAGAGTTCTCGTCGAACGGACGCTTCGTAGTGGCAGACGTGAAGGCAGAACTTATCGTATTCCGACACCCAGGCGGCCACGTCGGGTCAGCCGGTCCGGAGATCGGAGTCGAGCCGTTCAAAGATCCAAAATCGGACATCACGGCGCGGCGGAGCCAACTTTGGGCAGAGTAATGCCAGAAGTTTTTCGTTCAAGAGGCTAGCATTACAGTTGTAATTGACTGAGGATTCTGAATCCATGGGCAACCATGATTCGAAGATCGTGGACGCAGGC
>NZ_JBEGDB010000445.1:0-4060 GCF_043638955.1 Bradyrhizobium sp. 31Argb
CGTGACGAAACAATCCACGAGATCTTCCTAGCCGACCAGATCAGCCCTCAGTGCGTGGTCGCCGGATGACGCTCACATAGCAACTGCAACGCTTTGCGCCTAAGTCACCTACCAAAGCGAGTAATTGATCCGCATGACGAGAACACGTCACATATCAAGTATGAGCGTCGTGCTCTGCAAAGGTTCGGCATGCAAAATCAACCAAAAACGGTTTTCAGAAACGCCCCTGGCCGACCGGCTGATCCGTCGGTCGCAGAAATGCTGCGCGCTCAGATCTGCTGCAGCCGCAATCTCTCCTTTCTCATGGAAGCGCATGATGGGCTCTCCGGCACGATCGCCAAGCGCGCAGGGTTCAAATGCCTCTGGGCGTCGGGCCTCTCGATTGCCTGCTCCCTCGGCTACCGCGATGCTAACGAAGCCTCATGGAGCCAATTGGTCGACGTGGTCGAGCGCATTGTGGTCTCAACCGAACTGCCCGTGCTGGTTGACGGAGATGGTGGCTTTGGGAACTTCAACAATGCTCGGCTCCTGGCCCGTACGCTCCGTCAGCGTGGCGCTGCGGGCGTCACGCTGGAGGATAGCTGTTTTCCAAAAATGAACTCGTTTGTTGGCGAGCGACATCCCCTCGCCGATATCGATGAATTCTCCGGCCGCTTGCGCGCAGAAGATACAGTCGCGGAAGACTTGGTCCTTGTGGCTCGGATCGAAGCGCTGATTGGCGGCCATGGAATGGACGAAGCAATCCTGCGTGCTCATGCTTACGCCGACGCGGGAGCCGATGCGATCCTCATTTACTCGCGAAAGAGTACCGCGGACGAGAGACTTTCGTTCGTGAGTGCCTGGCAGAATCGGCTGCCCGTCGTAATCGTTCCTACGAAATACTATAGAACGCCGGTCTCTGCATATCGTGATGCTGGCGTCTCCGAAGTGATCTGGGCCAATCATTCTGTGCGAGCTGCAATAGCGGGAATGCGACAAGTTTGCGGTCGCATTTTCGGCGAGGAAGGTGTTGGGGGAATCGAACAACATATTACGACCCTCGACGAAGTCTTCGAATTATTGAGCTACGACGAACTCGCCCGAGCGGAAGCGCGATATCTCCACCGCCACTGAGCTACGTACGGGCTCACATCAAACACGAACGCAGTTCTGGTGCGCTCTCGTGGAGAGGTCACCGACTGGGGCCACAGCTCCTACTCTTACGCAGGCGATGTGCCGTTGCTGTCGTATCGTCGAACCGGTCAACCGCCGGGCATGGGAAAGAAAAGGGTGGCGGCACGATCTCTCTCGGAGACCGACCGACGGACGACGACTTGGCTCTTCTGAGTCGTGCAGTAGCATATTCAGGGACTCCGGCAGACTTCACGAGAGCGCATTGACCTTAACCGATATCTTAGATCGAGGAAGCGCACCCGTGTTGGCGCACCGGACAGCCTTGTTCAAAGCATCAGGCACCGCCGCAGCGAGAACCGCCGCCACGGCAGCTATCGCCGACGGCAGGCAAATCATCGATTTGACCGCCGGCGAGATCTGGAGCGAGTTACCCCCGACTGTGCGCGAGGGTGCGATCGCCGCGATTAATCGCAACCTTAATCGCTACACCGACACGCTCGGTTTGATGGAGTTGCGGCATGCAATTGCTTGCAAGCTTTCCGCTGAGACCGCTCAACCCTGGTCGGCGGAGGAAATCGCGGTGACGAGCGGCGCCAAACAGGCGCTCTTCAATGCTGCCATGGCTCTCGTGAATCCTGGTGACGAAGTGCTAGTCCCCGCCCCCTACTGGACTACTTTCCCGGCCCAGATCATCATCGCCGGCGGCACACCGGTCTTTATTCAGACCCGGCATAATGGCTATGTCCCGAGGCTGACGGACTTGACCGCGGCAATTACATCGAAGACTAAAGCGATAGTAGTCAACACACCGAACAACCCGACCGGCGCAATCTACCCCCGCGACACACTTGCCGACATTAGCCAGCTCGCCATTGACCGAGAGCTCTGGATTATCTTCGACGAATGCTACGGGGCTTTCACCCACGCCCCACATACCCATCACCCGATTGTCTCGGTGGCCCCTCAGGCACGCGCTCGTACCCTGATCGTTAATTCGTTTTCCAAAGCGTTGGCTCTGACCGGCTGGCGGATTGGCTATCTTGCTGGCCCCAAGGCAGCCATCAGCGCGGTTAAAGCGCTACAAAGCCATACAACCTCCAATCCCAATGTTATTGCACAACATGCGGTGCTCCATCACCTTCAATCCGGCGACACTGCCTTCCAACTGCAATTGCAACGCGACGTTGCCAACGCACGGGCGCTCGGACTCTCGATCCTTTCAGCGCTGACATTGGTGCCCCAGCCTGCTGCTCAAGGTGGATTCTATTTCTATCTCGATCTTACCAAATTGCAGCGCCGCACCAAGCTCATTGGCCGTGGAGTCAATGCCGACGACGTCGTTAACGGGTTGTTGATGGACGCTGGCGTCGCAACAGTTTCCGGCACGGCCTTTGGTGACCCGGCTGGGGTCAGGCTCTCCTACGGCATCGACCTCGAATCACTTGACAAAGGTTTGCGGCGTCTGACTGCAACTTTGAACATGTGGAATTGACCGTCTTTGGCTTCGCAAGGCGCTCCTAACCAGAGAGGATTGAGATCGTGCCCGAAATTCCAAGCTATGCCATCATCCTTGCGGCGGGCGTCGGTTCGCGCCTGCGCCCTCTGACCGAGATTCGACCAAAGCCGCTAATCGAAGTGCTTGGTATCCCGATCTTGCACAACGCACTCCGCAATCTCGCCGCTCTTGGCGTTGCCGAAACGACCATCGTCGTCGGGTACCGCAAGGATGACATCATGGCGTCGTGCGGCGATAGATTCGACAAAATGAACATTAGCTACGTCGAATCGTCGCATTTCGACCATACCGGCAGCGCCTATCGCTTTGGCTTGCACGCGACACCCTGATAAGAGGCGATGTACTCCTGTTGGAGGGGGATGTCTTTTTCGAAGGCTCTGCTCTTACTCGGCTACTCGATCATCAAGGTGATGTCGCAGCGATCGATGTTTTCAACGAAACGATGACCGGATCGGCCGTAACCCTCTCTGAGGGCGGCTACGTGGGCGAAATCCGTATGAACCAAGAGAGTGCCGACCTATCGATAGAACCACTATATAAAACCATCAACCTCTTCCGCTTCGGCAAGGACACTCTGAAAGAGCATCTCGTCCCGCGGCTAGATGCTCTTTTCGCTTCCGGCGGCAGCAACGCATATGTCGAAGAGGTCCTTGCTCGGCTGATCGCCGACGGTGAGTTGAGGATGAAGGGCGCGCTTTGCGATGGCCTTAGGTGGTTCGAGATCGACAGCGCAATAGACCTCGGCATAGCCGAACGGATTTTTAGAGGCTAGCATCCGCACGTCACCGCCACGGCAGCTCGTGCGGCGGTAACGTCAAACGGGGCGTCATCATGATCAAGCGACCCGGACATGCATCGCCGCGCGTTGTGACGATCTCGTTGGCATGAGATCGCGGACGATCTGCGATTGGAGGCTCTACCGTTCGGCCAGCATCTCGATCTGGCCAACGCCCGTTACTGCAATAAGCCTTGTACTCTCGGTCATCGGCATCAACTTGCGGCGTCGGCGGCTCGATCCGCGAGTTGTTCGATTGCGTCGTCCGCCTCGGCGAGGCAGATGCCAATGTCGAGCACATCCGGCGCAGTCATTTTAGGGTCGTCGAGAGATGATCCGAGGCGAACACGTTCTGGCCGGTCGTTCGTGCAACGCTTCGAGCCCATCAGCAGGCACCACCGACCATCCAGCGACCGTCGAATGCGGCAAATCGACGCCATGACGGGCGAAGATCTGCGACTGCCGATAGAGCGGGGTTTGATCGCAATATTTGCTGACCAGCCATGCCGGGCGGCAGGGGAATCACGAATTGTTCAAAAGCAAAATCCCGAGCTATGCGGGAAAGTGGGTGATGACGGCCTGAGATAGGCGGCGTATCGAGGCGGGTGTCGAAGCCTGCCAGAACCTCACATGGGATGGTTCGTGTCAAGGCCATC
>NZ_JBEGDB010000446.1:0-4006 GCF_043638955.1 Bradyrhizobium sp. 31Argb
GCCGGATACGGACCCGTACGTCCGGTGGTGTGGGAGGGGCGAAGCCGCGAGGCTTCCCCCTATCCCGATCCGCTTGCCGAGGCATGGATTGCTTCGCTGCGCTCGCAATGACGGAGAGGACTACGCCACCCGGCGTGCGGCTCCCACTTGCGTCAGGATTGCGTCCAGGCCCTCGATCATCTCGGCGATCTCGGCCCGCGACGCGTTGAGCGCCGGCATGAAGCGCAGCGCGTCGGGTTGTGGCGAGTTGATCAGCAGGCCTTTCGAGAACGCCTGCGCCACGATGGCTGCGCCGATAGGCAGTTTCAGGTCGAGCGCCAGCAACAGTCCGCGGCCGCGCACTTCGCCGAGCCCGTGCCGGGCCGAGAGCCGCTGCAGCTCGCTTTCCAGGAACAGGCCGGTGTCAGCGACGGACTTCAGGAATTCCGGCTTGCCGACCTGTTCGAGGACGGCAAGCCCCGCGGCGCACATCAACGGATTGCCGTTGAAGGTGCCGCCCTGGTCGCCATGGTCGAAGCAGGCCGCATGCTCGGTCGCGAGCAAGGCGGCGAGCGGTACGCCGCCGCCGATGCCCTTGCCGAGCGTCATGATATCGGGCCCAATCCCGGCATGCTCGTAGTGGAAGAGTTTTCCGGTGCGGCCCATGCCGGTCTGGATCTCGTCGACGATCAGCAGCATGCCGTGCTCGCTGGTCAGCGTGCGCAGCTCCTTCAGGAATTGATCGGTCGCGGGCCAGACGCCGGCCTCGCCCTGGATCGGCTCCAGCATCACGGCAACCGTATTCGATGAAATCAGCTCCTCAACCGACGCGATGTCGTTGAGCTGGGCTTTGCGAAAGCCCGGCACCTTCGGTTCGAACAGCGGTTCGAACGCCTTCTTGCCGGAGGCCGACATGGTCGCGAGCGTGCGGCCGTGAAAGCCACCCTCGAAGGTGATGATCTCGAACGCGCCGTTCTTGTATTTTGTCCCATATTTTCGCGCGAGCTTGATCGCGCCTTCATTGGCTTCCGCGCCGGAATTGGCGAAGAACACCTGGTCGAAGCAGCTGTTCTCGACGAGCGCATTGGCAAGCTTGAGGCTGGGTTCGTTGTAGAAGGCCGGGCTCGGGGTCAACAGACACTTGGCCTGCGCGGCGATCGCTTCGGCGACAGCAGGCGGCGAATGGCCGAGGCAGTTGACCGCCCAACCCTGCACGAAATCGAGATAACGGCGGCCAGTATCGTCCCAGAGATAGGAGCCTTCGCCGCGGACAAACACGGTCTTCGGGCGCGCGGTGATGTCCATCAGCGCGTCGAACGGATGGAAGGTGTCAGGCATGTCAGGCTCCTTGAATTGCTTGGGATGAAAGGCAGGCGGCAACGCAAGAAGGCCGCACGTTTGAGGGTGCGGCCTTCTCGAAAACCTTAGGCTGAACTAGCTAGTCAGCGCTGGCGTCGGACATGGCGCAACCCATCATCGTCGCGGGTGCGACGACGGAAAGTAGCGCGGCGGATGGTCCGGTTCAGCTTCATGGCGATGGGCCATACAGCGCAAGGGCAGGGAATGTCAAGTCGCGCGCGGCGCCTCTTCGGTGTCCTCCTCGCCCCAATCGGCGTCGGCGATGGACGTGTCGATCAGTTCGCCACGGAGCAGGGCGAGCGGCGATTTGTAGTACAGCGCGATGTTGTGGAACGGATCGGTCAGGACCTTCCAGACCCAGATCAGTCCTGTCGGCACGTCCTTGATGATGAAGAGCTGGATCATGCGGGCGAGCCCGCCGGCGATGCCGATCGCGAGCCAGACGGCACCGACGTGACGGATGAAGTCGAGCCTGGTGGCCGGCGGTGAGAACAGGCCGAACAGCGTCGGAAAGACGAACAGCGCGACCGGTGCTAGCCCCCAGACGACCAGCAGCACGATCTTGCGGCTTTGGTTGTAGCCGACCTTGATCGCTTCCTTGTACTCGTTGGAAACCTTGTTCACGTCGTCATAGCCGTTGGGCTCAAAGAAGAAGTGCCCGGTCTGCCTCGTCAACATCGCGAGCCAGCCGACCAGACCGGCCATGGCCGGATGGGTGAATAGCAGCCCATAGCAGACCAGGAATATGACGGCGCTGATCAGGTGCAGCGTCTGATTGATGCGGCTCTGGTGGTAGTAGCGGTAATCGTCAAAACGTTGTGTGCGCAGTGTCTTCGAGAAGCGGCTCATCATTCACCCCTTGGATTTGAAGGTGCGCGAGCCATAGGCCGAGTCCGTGAATGGAGCGTGACATCTTGAAGTTGTTATAGTTATAGATACTAATCTAAGATTGGCACGCAAAAGCGGCTTCGCGGGATGCGAATTATCAGGCAACGCCATTCCTTGCCACCGGAGTGGCGGCAGGATTCTCCGAAATTTGAATATCGTTTGGCGGACGTTGAACGAGCATTGAGCTGGATCAAATCGTCCGAACTGGCTGCAACTATCGACGCAGAGACCGCTCAGAATCCGGCGACGCTGCCGTGCAGGTCATATTCGTCAGAGCGTTCGATCTTTGCAGTGACGATCTCGCCGACCTTCAGCGGGCGTCGGCTCGAGAGATAGACCGCACCATCGATCTCCGGCGCATCAGCCTTCGACCGGCCTCGCGCGACGGTCGGGCCGACCTCGTCGATGATGATCTGTTGCCTTGTGCCGACCTTACGCTTCAGCCGGCGCGCGGAGATCTTCTGCTGGCGGGCCATCAGCGCGTTGTAACGCTCCTGCTTGATCTCATCCGGCACGGCGCCGGGGAGCGCGTTGGAGGTGGCGCCTGCAACCGGCTCGTATTTGAAGCAGCCGACGCGGTCGATCTCGGCTTCGTCGAGCCAGTCGAGCAGATAGGCGAAATCGGAATCGGTCTCGCCCGGGAATCCGACGATGAAGGTCGAGCGCAGCGTAAGCTCCGGGCACTGCTCGCGCCATTGCTTGATGCGCGCCAGCGTCTTGTCCTGCGCGGCGGGACGCTTCATGGCTTTCAGGACATCCGGGCTGGCGTGCTGGAAGGGGATGTCGAGATAGGGCAGCACCTTGCCCTCGGTCATCAGGGCGAAGACCTCGTCGACATGCGGGTACGGGTAGACATATTGCAGCCGCACCCAGGCGCCGAGTTCGCCGAGCTCTTTTGCCAGGTCGAAGAATTTGGCGCGGACGGAGCGATCCTGCCACGGGCTCTCGGCATATTTCAGGTCGATGCCATAGGCCGAGGTGTCCTGCGAGATGACCAGCAGTTCCTTGACGCCTGCCTTTACCAGCCGCTCGGCCTCGCGCAGCACGTCGTTGGCAGGCCGCGATACCAGGTCGCCGCGCAGCTTGGGGATGATGCAGAAGGTGCAGCGGTTGTTGCAGCCCTCGGAGATCTTCAGGTAGGCATAATGGCGCGGGGTCAGCTTGACGCCCTGCGGGGGGACCAGGTCGAGATGCGGGTTGTGCATCGGCGGCAGCGCGCGGTGCACGGCGTCCAGCACGCTCTCATATTGCTGCGGACCCGTGATCGAGAGCACGCCCGGATAGGCGCTCTCGATCTGCTCGGGTTCCGCGCCCATGCAGCCGGTCACGATCACCTTGCCGTTCTCGGCCATGGCCTCGCCGATCGCCGAGAGTGATTCCTGCTTGGCGCTGTCGAGGAAACCGCAGGTGTTGACGATGACGATATCGGCGCCGTCATGCTTGCGCGCGAGCTCATAGCCCTCGGCCCGCAGCCGCGTGATGATGCGCTCGGAATCCACAAGCGCCTTTGGACATCCAAGCGAAACAAACGAGATTTTTGGCGCGGCCGCCTGTTGCATATCTAAATCTGCCTGATTGATGGGCAGGAGCTAGTCCCAATTGTCCATAATTACAAGGCTTTGAGCTGGCTTCCATCGTGCTATGGATAGTTTTTAGGGAACACGAGTGAACGATGGCTGCCGAGTCGTCTCCGAAAATTGTCATCGCGTATTGCCTCACCTGAGGATGTTACTTTCGCTTGACGGATGTAGCTCCGACTGTCGGCCGGTCCGAGGTTGCG
>NZ_JBEGDB010000447.1:0-3967 GCF_043638955.1 Bradyrhizobium sp. 31Argb
CGAACCGCCGGATACGGACCCGTACGTCCGGTGGTGTGGGAGGGGCGAAGCCGCGAGGCTTCCCCCTATCCCGATCGCAGGTGAGGATGCTCGAACGGCGGGCCGTGATGCCTTCGTCGAGCGGATAGCAGAAGGCGTCGACCTCGCCGAAGAGGCCGAATACTTCGGCATCGGAGGCAACGAAGCCGGAGACGATCACGTCCTCGCCGAGGCCAAGCTCGGCGGCGCGGGCGTGGAAATTCTCCTCGACCTTGTCGACGCCGCGAATGAAGGAGCCGATATAGACCAGCAGCGGCCGCAATCCGCGCGCCTTCAGGATCGCGCCGATCTCGAGCAGCGCATTCGGCTGCTTGCCCGGGTAGATCGAGCCGAAATGGCCGATCACCAATCGTCCGCTGACGCGTGCCGCTGATAGCCGCCGCCGCAATTCGGAGTCTTCGGTCTTCGAGGGCGCCTCGACGTTGGGCGGCAGTGGCGCCAGCACGGATTTCGTTACGGCGGAGCTGACCACGGCGTCATCGGCAAGTTCCTTCCGCACCAGCGGCGAGAACATGACGATGCTGTCGGCAACCCACACCGCGGGAATGTAGGTGATCCGCCGCATCCAGTTCAGCCCGGCCCATTCATGTTCGACCAGGATGACCTTGCGCCGCCTGAGCTTCGCGATCGCGAGCGTGAGAAGCGGCCGCAGGATCACGCGCTTCCAGGCCACGATCGGAAAATTGCAGATCACGCTCTGCGCCGAACCGACTGCGCGCCAGATGTCGTGGAGCGATCCTTGGCCGCGCGTCAGGGTTAATGTTTGGCTACTGCCGGGGTCGAGCTTTTCGATCGCGTCAGTCAATAAGCGCGTGAACTGTCCGACGCCGCAATGCATCTCGGCTCCCGCGCCGAGGAACAGCGCCCGATATCGGGGTGTGGAGGTCATCGCGCAGCGGCAGGGCTTCCGGGGTGATCTCGGTTAGCATACCGCGCAGACCTTAGCTTCCGGTAAGCGCCCGAAACAGTGCCGGCACCGATCTTGCCAATCCTCGTGTGAAGGCTGCCCGGTCGTCCCGTAACGGGACATCGGAAGATCAAAACGACGCAAGGCGACCAGGAGCGCGACATGACGACAGGCAAGATCTTCACCAAATGGGACGACACCCATTCGGAGCTCTGGAGCCATCAGCCGATCCGGCTCGAGCACGCGATGCACAAGCAACCCGCGTTCTCGATGGATGAGCTCGCGAAGCTGATCGAGAACTATCCGCGCGAGCATTACAGCCTGGTCAAGACAGGTGCGAAGGGTTCCGGCCGGGTCTGGCGCGAAGGCGAAATCGGCAAGCTCAGCGGTCGCGAGGTGATCGAGGCGATCTCGCGCGGTGGTCTCTGGCTCAACCTGCGCAATGTCACCTCCATCGATCGCCGTTTCCGCGTGATGGTCGACCAGATGTTTGCGGAGATCGCCGCCAAGGTTCCGAGCTTTGATGCGCCGACGCATCAGGCAGGCATCCTCGTCTCCTCGCCGGACGCCCAGGTCTATTACCATTCCGACCTGCCGGGGCAGGGATTGATCCAGATCGCCGGACGCAAGCGGGTCTACATCTATCCGAACACACCGCCATTCATCCGGCCGGAGCACCTCGAAGACATCGCGCTGTTCGACGTCGAGGTCGATATCCCCTATGCCTCCTGGTACGACCAGCATGCCCAGGTGATCGATCTCGAGCCTGGCCAGATGTTGAACTGGCCGCTGAACGCGCCGCATCGGGTCGAAAATCTCGGCGTCGTCAACATTTCGATGACGGTGTCCTACGTCGACGACGAGATCCGGCGCGCGCAGATCCTGCATCTCGCCAATAGCATGCTGCGTCATCGCTTCGACTACGCGCCGAAGAGCCGCAGCCTTCACGGCCCGTCCTTCTTTGCCAAGCAGGTGATGCAGAAGCTCTTGCGCGACGGCAAGTGGGTGAAGCGCGAGCGCGCCGTGCGCCGCCCGATCGACTTCCGTCTCGATGAGATCGAGCTCGGCAAGATCGTCGATCTGCCGAAGGCGGCGTAAGCGCGGCGTGTGGCGATGACGGTACTTGCGACATCGGCGGGCAGGCTCTCCGCGCACGCGAAAGCGCGGGCGGCCGGCTACCGCGTCGAGATCTTTACAGACTGGAAGCCGGCAGCAGCGCGGTGGGGTACGTTCGCGCCTCCGACCGCGTTCCAGAATCCGCAATGGTATGAAGCCTGGTACGCCGCTTTCGCCGACACCGAGGGCGTCTCGCCGGTGATCGCCTTCGTCACCGATGCCGCGACTGGCGAGCCGGCCGCGCTGTTGCCGTTGATCCGTCATCGACAGGGCCGCATTCGAACCATCGAATTCGCCGACCTTGATCTCACCGATTACAACGCGCCGTTGCTTGGGCCCGCGGCGCCGCGCGACGCCGCGGCAGCGCGCGCGTTCTGGCGCGACTTGCGCGCCGCGTTGCGCAAGCTGCCCGGCGGCGCCGATCTCATCCGCTGGCGCAAGGTCGCGCCCGATCTCGACGGGCGGCCCAATCCGTTGGCGCTGCTCGATGGCGCGGCGGTTTGCCCGGTCAATGGCAATCTCGTCACCACGGGCGACGATTACGATGCCTGGCGCCACACGCTGGAGCGGACGGTGCGCAAGGAGCTGGAGCGAAGCTGGCGCGTGTTTACGCGCGATCCGGCGGCGAGCTTCACGATCGCCGCGGACAGTGACGAAGCGCTTCGGATTCTCGCGACGACCGAGGCGCAGCAGAGCTCGCGGATGCAGAGCCTCGGAGTCAATTTCATCCTCAATGACGAGAATTGCGCCGCGTTTTATCGCAGCCTGGTCCGCAACGGTGTCGCCAGCGGTTATGCCATCGTGTCGGCGCTGACGGTGGGCGAGGAGGTGGCGGCAACGCTGCTCGGAGTCCGCAACGGCTCGCGCTACGTGATGATCCGCATCAGCAACGCCGGCGACAAATGGAGCAACTGCTCGCCGGGCCGGCTGATCATCGAGCGCACCATGGCAGCGCTGCACAAGCAGGGTGTCCGCGAGTTCGATTTCTCGATCGGCAACTACGCCTATAAGCGTCGTTTCGGCGTCAAGCGCCTGCCGCTGCTTGATATCAGCGCCGCCTTGAGTTGGCGCGGATTGCCCCGTGCGCTCCGTGATCGGGCCGCGCAGGAATTGCGCAGATATCCGAAGCTGGCGACGTATCTAAAACGCGCGCTCGGTAAACCGCCATCACGCGAAGAGAGCTGATCTGCTTCAATGCAGATTTGTCACACTCACGAGGATTGTGTGGGCGTTCCTTCTATGTTCGCAAAAGTCCACAATTGTGATCGCTGCAGCGCCGTATGCTGGCTCCCGGGTTGGGCCACCGGGGAATGTTCCGCAAGGAGAGCCGACATGCCAGCCTATATCCATCACCATGCCGTGGAACCGGACTTCATCATGTGCCCGAGCTGCGCAGGGCTTCCGATGTTCGTCACGGACGTTGCGCCGCATTGGAGCCTGGCGAGGATCGACTTCACCTATGAATGCTCCGATTGTGGTGCGCAGATCAGGCAAACAGTGACCAAGCCGGAGCTGTTGAATTAGAGCCGATTAAACCTGATCGGATCGTGATCTAAGGTCGGCGCGGCTCAGAGCTGCCGCACCACGCCGGGTCGGCCAAGCGGGCATTCCAGCGCATCGCGATCCCATTTTGCGGCATTCGCGGCGGCCTCATAGGTGCTTTGCAGGAATTCCAGCACCGCCTGGTCGGGATCGCCGGAGGTGCGCGCGGCATCATAGGGCAGGATGAATTCGCTGAGCTTTTCGCTGAAGAAAGCCGCGTCGGGTCGCACCTTGGCGGTGCGGAAGCCCGCGGGTTCGGGATAGGCATAGGAATAGAACGCCGGATAATCGTGAGCGTCATCCGGCGACCACGCACTGAGGGCTGATCTGGTCGGCTAGGAAGATCTCGTGGATTGTTTCGTC
>NZ_JBEGDB010000448.1:0-3919 GCF_043638955.1 Bradyrhizobium sp. 31Argb
CCTGCGTCCACGATCTTCGAATCATGGTTGCCCATGGATTCAGAATCCTCAGTCAATTACAACTGTAATGCTAGGCCGCAGAACTCCAGCAACGTGTGCCAATCTCTGCCGTTCCGGGCAAGGCGTGATGCCTCGAGCGATACCACGGCGCCAACCCGTTCTTCGCAAATCGCGGACAGCAGCTTCTCGAAACCCGGTCGGACCGTTCCGCCACCGGATCGGCCGAGATCATCATCGACAAGCTGGACGTCTTCCCAGCCAAGCTGCCGCGCCCGTTCGACCAAGCCATACTGGCGTCGTTGGCTCTCGAGATTGTTGACGACCTGATACGCTGTGGATTGGCGGATGTACACGAAAGCGGCACGGGCGAGGTGCGCGGGCGTGATCTTACTCATTGCCTGCTCCCTTTTTGCCGTTGGCCTGAGGCTCGTTGGCCGGCTTCGCCGCCGCTTCCGTTAGCAATACTCGCAGAAGCGCCACCGCCTTCTGGCGTTCGGCGCCACTCATATCGCCGGGCCGGGTTAGGGGAAGGAACAGATCCATTTGCGCACGACACTGCTTTCTCATTGTCGAATCCTCCGGGGCTTTCTTCCTCCGGACGACAGGCTACGAGATGATCAACCAGACTACGCAAGTGAAGGAGTTGGCTGACGGGAAGGCGCGGAACCGTTACAATCTCCATCGAACATGCCGCCGGATCGAACATCCAGCTCGGCACCTGAAAGGTACCGCCCTGCGGTTGCCGAATCAGGAAATAATGAACACCGTCGTGCTCATGGTCGCCGGTCACCAGGACCGTCCGGCCGACCAGCGGGTGGTACGGATAGGCGATCACGGCTTCGAATGTCAGAAACCCGGCACTATGGCCCCGGCTCGGAAGGCGGCGCCGAGACATGGGCCATTCTCGCGTCGCTCATCAACACGGCAAAGCTGCAAGACATCGACCCGCGGCATTATCTGACCGATGTTCTCGAGCGCATCGTCTCTGGCCGTACAAAGATCAATCAGCTGCACATGCTGTTGCCGTGGAATTGGAAGGCCGAGCGCGACAGTTCGCAGGCAACGCTTGCCGCCTGATCAGTTCGACGGCAAGGCATCTGGAACTTCCTGCGCATCGCTGGCGTCGTCATAGATCTCCTCGCGGATCACGCGCAGCGTCATCTCGTGCAGATAGACTTGCAACGCCCTCTCCAGCTCGGTGAGCTCCGGTAGCAGAACCTTGTCGACGAAGCCGCGTGACGCACGGATCATCACGGTGTTGCGTCGCTGGCGGCGATAACGAAACGGCCGCAGCCCGTACCGGCGGCAAAGTGCCAAGAACAGCTGCCGCGACCATTGGTCAGGAAGTGACAATTGCTGCTCGATCGGCGGATCGTGGCGAGCCAGTTCCTCGAACCGGGCACGGCACCCGCTGTAGCGCAGCTTCCGCCGCAAGGCGCTCACCAGCAGTTCCGGCACCCGCGAACAACGCCTCGATCTTCCGAAGCTTCTCGCGTAGCTGCGACTCGCTGGTCATTCCGAGGTCCCCGTTGCCCGCTCCAACCCGCGATCACCCCATCATCACACAACGGCAGCGTCAATCACCTCGATCGGCCAATCCAAAGCATTCCGCGCAAGTCAAGGCCGGGCACGGTGATCCTCTCGTGACGCTCACTGACAAACGGCTGAGCTGCCAAAAGCTCGGCGTCAGCGCATGACGCCCGATCGAACATCCATGCTGGAACCTCCAACCATCGATCCGCTTCCAGAGAGCAGCGGAAAGCAACATCATCAGCTTTTTCGACCTTTCCATGAACGCAAACTCGGCGGCCAAACCAGGGATGAAATCGATAAAGAACCTCGCGAAGAACGGTTTTGTGGGCGTTCTTGAGCCTTGTTGTACAATGGCCGGCGTCCCCACTCGAGCCTTGACGGCGGCACCCCGGATCAAACTTACTTCAACCCGCTGCCGTTCCGCGCGGCAGCCTAACTCTGGCAGAAGCTCCACTTATCGACGCGGAATTGCTGTTCAGACAACCGGGGCCAGCTCACTCCTCGATCGTGGCCTCAGGGGCTTGCAGTTGCTGGTTCTGATGTCTGCCGAGGTCTTGCAGCATCGCGGATTATCTGCCGGCGGCGCAGCTGCCGTCGTTTACAGGTGGCCATTACGGTATCTCGCTTTGCCGCAATAAAATTCATCGGATGCATTCTTGCATACATTTCTGTAGAAGTCGTCCCCGTCTTCCGTCGCGTATCCGGCCCCGGCAAAGCATCCTCTTGCGTTTTCTTGTAGCGTATGTCTGACCCCGCTCGCATTATCAAACACGGCATTCAGACAGCCAACAAGTGCCACCACATCATCCTTTGATAATCGCTCCTCGCCATTCATCATTCTCGCGTGATTGATGCAAACAGCAACGTTGAATGATGTGAAAGAGTCGCTTAGACCTGAGCAGTCTTCAAATCCATTTCCAACATCATTCAATTTGAAATGAGAAATCGGAAGGTATCGCATCTCTCTGACCTCCCTGTGCGAGAAATCTTTTGATGGTACCAGCCCCATCCCCGAAAGTGCTCTATGCAAATGGACGGATGCGTCGTGAAAAAATGGGCCCATCACACTAGTGTTTCTTCTGAGTAAGCCCATTTCCATATCTTCCCGAGCGAATGGCCTAGTCATTCCCATCTTTTTGTTTTCCGCCAGAGACAGCCATCCCTTTTCATGAAGATATGGCATCAAAACCTTGTGAGCACTTCCCCAGTTGTTTTCATAGACCCGGCTGAACGTTAAAAATGCTTGGCCCGCAACAAGTTGCGCATCGTCACAAAGGCGCCTGTCGCCATTGAGGTGGGCTTCCAGTGCTTCAACGGCCTCCTTGGGTGAAAGAGATCTTTCGCTTTCAACTTTTTCAATGAAATCATTTAACCCTCTCTCAATGAACGGCCTTGTTATCGTTCTTGATGCATAACCCGTAGAACCGGTTTCTTCATTCTTAACCCCTGACAGGGAGTACTTATTTTTCCTGAGGTACTGCGGGGAACTGGTTAAATCTAAGCTCTCCGGCACCATCGTCGGGGCATGTTTTGAAATACCCTCAAATGTCATCTCACGCCCTACGAGGCATTTGATATTTTTCATGATGGAGTCGTGTGCCTGCTCCGTATTTACCAGGTTCTTGATGTGAACCTTGGTCGCCGCACGGTAGTCTACCATGGACGCGAAATGATTACTTCCAACAATTCCTGAGGCTTTAATTTGATTGCCGATATGGGCCTTCTCTTCGTCGGTGAGGGCGCAATGAACTTGATAGTATTTTTCCGCTTGTTTTTGGGCCTTGATGAGTCTGGTGTCGCTGCTGAACCCCCCTTTTCCGTCGTGCAAGGACGTAGTGGAGAGGAAAAAGTCATTGGCCGCTTTGTTATAGAGATACGCCGCTCCGGCCATCCCAAAAGCGTACTTCATCACGCGACGGGCAAAACCCAGCAAGTTGCCGCTCCCGCGTGCTTCCTCTCCGCCACTGGATGTCGAGCTTTGATTTGACTCGCGAGAACCAGAAGCGATCTGTCGAGAGGCAGGAAAATTGGTCGGTGCATTGGTATTCGCTTTGGCCCTGTGCGGCGTTACCAGCAAGCTCTGTGGTGAGATGATGTCGGTACGTTGCGCTGTCTGCAACACCATTCCCGATTGACTGTTTGTGATCCGCATTGTTCCTTAACTCTCAGTAAGAGTATTGTGGCCACTGAATCGGCATCTGGCAGCGATTGGGACAGTACTATTGCGTCGAGTAACGTGTGCAATGCGTCGAAATGACGCCGCCATCCATCTCACGTTTCAACGATTGCCGCCAACTCTCGAACTCGCTCTTACTCATAGGTCAGAAATATAGGCGACATTGTTGCGGCGTTGGTGTATGCTATCGGCATGAAACGCGACGGCCGA
>NZ_JBEGDB010000449.1:0-3831 GCF_043638955.1 Bradyrhizobium sp. 31Argb
CTAGGCTTTGCCGCGGCCGTCATCGCAGACGGCAGACTTCAACGCGCTTGCAAGGCGCAACCCGCACAGATCCGGACGGGCCCAATTAAGGCATCCGGCTCCTACCTTGGGTGTGTGACGGCGAAGCGCTGTTGGGGCCAGGGATGCAGGATACGGGGTTGAGGAAACCAATCATCTGCCAACTTCGTCATACGATCCCAAGTGAAGCCGTCTCGTTGGCTACGCCGCCGAAGCGTTCGTCGCCAGAGGTCGGTCACATAATAGCGGAAGGCTGAAAGCGCCCGTCCGTTTGCAGGAACCGCATAGTAGGCGAAGTGGCCGGTGATGACCTGTCTCAGCCATTTACCCTGGACGGGGATCGGTTGGTGCATTCGACGCCGCAGCTCTCCCTTGATGTCCTGAGGCTTCGTCCGCAGACGGTCGCGACGGGTCTTCCTTTGGAGCAGGAAGCTCCCCCGACGTGACTTACCGTAGATGTGGGTGAAGCCCAGAAACATGAACGTCTCCGGTTTGCCGAGCCCGCGTGCCTTGCGATTGGCCGCCGCATAGCGACCGAACTCAATCAGGCGGGTCTTGTCCGAATGGAGCGTCAGCGCGAATGCCTCAAACCGTTCACGCATCGCATCAAGGAAACGGCGAGCGTCGTCCTCATGCTCGAAGCCGGCCACCAGATCATCGGCGTAGCGCACGATAATCATATCGCCGTGAGCCTCTTGCCGTCGCCAGCGTTCGGCCCAAAGATCGAATGTGTAGTGCAGGTAAACGTTGGCGAGCAGCGGCGAAATCACCGATCCTTGCCCCGTGCCCCTGTCGTCCACGGTTACGACCTCGTCTTCGAGGATGCCCGCCTTCAGCCATTTACGGATCAGGCGGATGATGCGCTTGTCGCCGATGCGGTGCTCCAAAAACTGGACCAGCCAGTCTTGGCTCACACTTCCGAAGAAATTTTGCACGTCGGCGTCAACTATCCAGTTCACCTTCCGCGTGGTGATCGCTACCGCCAGGGCGTCCAGCGCATCGCTCCTCGGTGGACCCGAGCGTTCAGATCCTCAAGCCGAGGCTCCAGGTCTGTCTCGAAGTCCTGCCATGTCACACCGTCCACGCCGGGGCTGCTTTGCGCTTGAGCGCGTAGAACGCCAACCGGAGCGTGTCAGTGTTGATATGGTGGAGAGGCGCCGTGAACCGCTCTTTCTTCCCAAGCTTTGCCGCTTGCCGTACGCGGTCCAGCGCCTGGGTCACGCGAGCCCGGGTCTGCGTCCGGTGCGTGCTTTGCTGTCCCGCGTTCCTCTTGGTCCCAGCCCTTGGCTCCATCGCCTCTGCCACCGGAGCTACTATGGCCGAGTCAGACTTCTCCTGATCGTTCATCGGCGGCTATGGCTCCTCGCCTTCCCACCGCGGACCAGGCTGCTCAGCGAGCATCTGGCCGACCAAGAGACCTCCCGGTTCCCGTACAAGAAGCTTCTGCACATGCCAGGGTCTGCGACCACGCCGAAACGACTGGGCGCTCGCGATATCGCACCCCTTCGTGTTGCCTTCCGCTCAGTTGACAGCGTCGGCTCTCGGGAAAACACTCTTTCGCGGCTTAATGGCTGGCCTGTGCGCTCCCCTGCCGACGCTTCGCCGACATCCTCGCGGATGCCTGCGCACGGCTCGGGGCCGATGTGGGTCGCTACTCCTTCATCGTCGTGGACTTCCACCACCTACTCCTTGCCGGTCTCCCGGCGCACCAACTGTAATGTTAGGGTTCAGACTCAATTGATCCAATAGGCGACGACTGCGGCGATGTGGACGGCAGCCAAGAAGTTTCTGGCGAGTTTGTCGTAACGAGTTGCGACACGCCGGAAATCCTTGAGCCGGCAGAAGCAACGCTCGATGACGTTGCGCCCTTTATAGGCGCGCATGCTGAAGTTGTGGAGGGTCACCCTGTTGGATTTGTTTGGAATGACGGGCTTCGCACCACGATTGACGATTTCGGCGCGAAAGCCGTCGCCGTCGTAGCCTTTGTCCCCAATGAGGGACCAATGAGGGCAGACATTGGCGGCGCGAGGTCCAAAAGGGCCGGCGCTGCGGCAATATCTGCATCTTGGCCCGGAGTGAGATGAAATGCGCAAGGTTTGCAATCAGGGTCGCTCAGCGCGTGGATTTTCGTGGTCCGCCCGCCGCGCGAGCGGCCAATCGCCTGTTCATGCTCCCCCCTTTCCGCCGCTCGCCGAGCGATGCGCCTTGATCGAGGTGGAGTCGATGGACAAAGTCACGCCGTCCTTGCCGCCGCGGGCGAGCGCTTCAAAGATCGCTTGCCAATGTCACAACCACCTTCTTGCCAATTCCGAGATGTTTTTCTATCGCTGCGATTCTCTCGAGTGCGTGGTCTATCCCCTTGCGGTAGCCGGAAATATTCTCGACTTCTCGTCGAAGATCATCGAGGTCGTGACGAAGCGTTCTCAATTCCGAGTGGATTTCACTAAGCTCGCGATCAATGCGGGTGAAGCCAGCGTCGACTTTCTTCTCCAGTCGACCGATCTCGTTACGAATCTCTGTTCGAATATCCTCACCTTCTTCTTTGATAAGTCGAGCAAGCTTGTCGAAATCGGACTCCTTCTTAGCCATCCTGGAAGTATAGCACGGGGCCGATTGTCATGATCCCTTAGTCGCTCGCCTGAACTGATCGAGGCTGGATGCGAATGAAGGCAGCCGCCGATAGGTGCCATCCGAGTAGCGTTGGTAGCTCTGCCAGACGTGCGGATCGGCATCGGGGTCTCCGAAGTGCACCAATCCATCAAAGGCCCAGCCGTCGTCGGGATTGACGCCAAACCACACATCGCAAAACCGATCGCCCCGATCATCGACAAGCTGCACGAGCCAATCCGTTTTACCATGCTGACAGCGTACCTCGAATCTAAAGGCAGGTGCGTGGGAGAAGAGTTGCGGCATCAGTCGCTGGTTGAGCTCGCGCTCTAACCAGCGCTCGCGCGGTTCTCGCGCTTACGAATGAACGTCTCATATCCCTCCGGATTAACCTCCTTCAGGCGATCTAGCGCGCGCTCAGCTTCCAGATCGGCGGCCTTGCTATGACGCTGTTTGATCTCGTTTACTTTCGCTTCCATCCCTGCGAGCTGCCCCATTGCTGTTGTTACATCCTCGGATGCGATCTTGAGCTTCGCGCCTGGTGTCTCCTCGATGCCTACGAGCATCGCCCTAAGCTCTTTAACGGCATTGCAAAGAATGACCAGCTGTTCAGCTAAGCCAATCTCAGCACTTACGTCATTATCGACTTGCCGGTGAAAATTCGGTGCGATGTCCTGCACCACCGACCCGCTGAGTGGCGCGAAAAATGGAAAACTCAACCAAGAGAACCAATTAGGGTTTGACATAGAATCCTCTCGGCTATCTTGGTGTTCTTCCTCAGCATATTCCAGCAATTGGCGTGCCAATCGGCTTGGTTTCGACGATGGCGCAAAGTACAGATATCATTTCCATCGGGCATGCGAACCTAGCGCGGCCCGGATGTATACAATTCACCCTGAAATCACACGGATGTTGTAGGCTCTCGGTCATGGCAAACAGCATGATCGTCTCACAGAGAGTTCGCTGGGGTCCCGTTGATGGTCGCCCCGCAGGCATCCGCGTATAAGAGAACGAGGCTGAGGCTGACTTTATAGCGTGGCCTGACTTAGCAGTCTGCTGAAAAAGCCGTCGTCAGGGGCTGCGATTGATGATTCTATATCGATCATGGATCGTCGGGGGTTCGCATGCCGGGCGCTTTTTCGGATCAGGGCGGATTATTTTCGTACATTTCGCCGGAGGCACGAGTTCCTGCGGACCATCCGCTCA
>NZ_JBEGDB010000044.1:0-43227 GCF_043638955.1 Bradyrhizobium sp. 31Argb
TCAAAACGAATCGTTCCATCCAAAGCTTGAATCACAGCCAAGCACGAATGAGAATCCTGAATCCCAACAGACCCTAGCTGAGATCGAGGCGGACCTCTCTAAGGACGGCCCCGTCGACGACGCGGTGGAGAACGCCAAGGAACCCCTGGCGGATGGCCGAAGGGCTGCGGCCTGATGTATACCATGTTCTCGCCTGGCTCCAGCCTCACCGCGACAGTCGATTTTCGTCATCGATTAGCGTGAGGCGGGACGGAGATGCGTCGCCCCAGCGCCAGAGTACGAGATTGAGATCATTCTCGCTCGCGCCTGGCGCGAAGCTTCTGACCAGCATCGCCTGAAAACCTTTGCCGATCAGACGTCGAGCAAAAGCTTGCGTCGCCGCTTCGCCGGTCGTTTTCATCTGATCGCGCCACGTGTTGTCCGACAGGGCGCTCTCATCCATCGCTTCGGCTTTCAGGGCCGCCTCGTCCCGGCAGTCGAAGACGCTTTCAATGTCGGCGTCGTAGGAGACGAGTGTGGTCGGCTGGAGACTGCCAGCCTGGTTGGCTTCCCTCAACGCCGTCATCACGGTCAGCGATGAATAGAGTGCTGGCACCCCCTTGGGATTGAACCGCCCCCCATAGAGTTCGGCGCCGAGGCCCGACAGGGGTTCACGCGCATAGATGGGGTTAAGAGCGCGATAAAGCGGGCCGCGATAGAGCATCGCTCGGGTCAGGCGTGGATGCCGGCATCGACCGCGTCGATGTATTCGAGCACCTCGTCGGCGCGACCGCCGCGCACGAGTAGCATGGCGGTCAGCCCCGAAAAGCCCGGCAGCGGTTCGGATCGATACCACGCATAGGCCATCAGCGCCGACCCAAAGCGCGGTTCGACCTTGTTGATGATCTCCACCATCTCACGCAGACGGCGTTGGGTCCTATCCGACCGGACTCGTTCCTTGCGCTGAACGGCGTCCCTGCCGAGCCCGGCCGTGCGCGCGACTTCTTCGCTGGTCGTGCGAAAGGCGTCCGCGATCTTCCGCGGAGCGAAGAACCCGTCGTCAGAATATCGAACCAATCCCATAGCTGGTCTCCTCGGCCTCCAGATGCCGCTTATTCTGACGCAGTATAGCGTCATAAAGAGCGACATACAAGATGACTTGGAGTGAAAGAGGAGAAAAACCCTCCTCGCAGAACGTGCGGTTCGGCGCCGCTGACGCTCAACCGACCGCCTCGCGATCCCGGCCACGGCGCGCTCGCAAGGCGCTGCGCACCCCGCTCCCGCCCCCGGACAGGGATGCTCGCCGGCAGTTGCGCCGCCCCACCCGCCCTGCGGGGCGAAAGGCGTCTTCGGGAAGAAGACGAGAGGGACCGCAGGGAAAACGCGGTCCGCAACCCTTGAAATGGAGAACTTCCATGAGACTGGTAACGATTGATCCGCGCGCGCTCAAGCCTAATCCGGATCCGACGCGACGCACGGCTGCGGCACCGCAGGCCGACGCGCTCCTGCTCGCCACGATCAAGGCAGTCGGCATCGTGCAGCCCCCGATCATCTCGCCGCAGCAGGACGGCGGCAACGGCTATTACATTCAATACGGGCATCGCCGCGTTTCGCAGGCGATCGCTGCGAAGCTGGCAGAGATCGAGGTGCTCGTCGCCGATCCCGAGACCGACAAGGACGCGCTGCGCGCCGTTGTCGAGAACGTCGCGCGCGAGGGCATGAACCCGGTCGATCTGTGGCGTTCGATCGAGCGGTTGGTCGGGCTTGGCTGGACCGAGGAATCGATCGCCATCGCGCTCGCCCAGTCCGTGCGTGAGGTCCGCAAGCTACGACTCCTCGCGAACGTCCTGCCGGCGATGCTCGACCAAATGGCTCGCGGCGATATGCCGAGCGAGCAGCAGCTGCGCGTCATCGCTGCGGCGACCGACGAGGAACAGGGCGAGGTCTGGAAGAAGCACAAGCCGAAAAAGGGCCAGCCGACCGTCTCCTGGGATGATGTCGCGCGGGCTTTGACGCGGACCCGCATGTATGCGCGCGAGGCGAGCTTCGACAATGATCTCGCCAAGGCCTACGGCATCATTTGGCAGGAGGACCTGTTCGCGCCAGCTAACGACGACAGCCGCTACACGACCGACGTCGAGGCCTTTCTCGGCGCCCAGCACGAGTGGATGGCCAATCATCTGCCGAAGCGTGGCGCCATTATCGAGATCAACGAGTGGGGCCAGCCGAAATTGCCGCCGAAGGCTGAACGCGTTTACGGCAAGCCCGGCAAATCCGACCATGTCGGCATGTATCTCGACCGCAGCGGCAAGGTCGAGACGGTCGCCTATCGCATCCCGAAGCCGGACAAGAAGACGAAGGACGCTCCGGCCGGAAATGAGGATACATCCGTTGTTGCAAAGGCGAGGCCGGACGTGACGCGCAAGGGCCAGGAGATGATCGGCGACATTCGCACCGATGCGCTGCACGAAGCGCTCGGCCGTGCACCGATCGAGGAGGACACTCTTCTTGCGCTGCTCGTTCTCGCCCTCGCTGGGCAGAACGTCAGCATCGCCTCGGGTGCGTCCGACAATCCATACGGTCATGCGCGAGTCGAGGGGCACGCCGCTCGGCTCATCTCGCAGGACGGCAAGCTCGCCTTTGATCGCGAGACACTGCACCAGGTAGCGCGTTCCGTGCTGGGCGATGTCCTTTCGTGCCGTGAGAACCGCTCGGACAGCGGCGTCGTCGCGCGCATCGCCGGCGAAACGATCGGCGCGGACGCCTTCCTGCCGAACATGGGCACGGAGGAGTTTCTGTCCTGCCTCTCACGCTCTGCGCTCGAAGGCGCCTGCGCGGGCACGTCCGTCCTACCTCGCCCTCATGTCAAGGACACCAGGGCCGAGCTCGTGAAGCACTTCGCTGAAGGCCGGTTCGTTCATCCGAGCGCGCTGTTCGCCCCGCCGCTTGAGACCGTCACAACGTGGGTTGGGCGCTGCTCCGGCGACACGGATCCGGATGACGAACGCGATACGCCGTCGGAAGAGTCCGACGCGCAAGCCGAGGACACGGAGGCGGAGGGCGATAGGCCCACTGGCTTCGCCGAAGCTGCGGAATAGCGGCGGTCCGGCCCCTTCGAACGATCTCCGCCGCCGGCTTCGAGCCGGCGGCGGTTCTGTTTCTCCATCACCGACAGGAGGACATCATGTCCGCGCAATCGATCTACGACCAAGCGCCAATCGGCGCGCTCATCCGCTATTCGGACGGCACGCCGCGGCCGCCGCAGCGATTCAAACACAAGCTTGCGGCTTGGGAGAACAACAACAATGGCGGACGCCTCGTCCGCAAAGCCGAACCTCATACGAACGGCAACCACACGACACCAGCGAGTTTCACGCTGCACCAGGGCGACTTTGGCGGCGCTGGCGTCGTGGTGCTCAAGGTGTTCAAGACCTTTTCCGCAAGCTCGCCGTTGACGTTCACCGTCGTCGAACGGCCGAAGCCCGGGATGGTGCGCGTTCTCGATCGGGTTGGTAGGCATGCTGAGCTTCTCCACCTGGCCGCCGATCGCGCGGCGGCGCAAGCCTGGCTCGCTTCGCATCACTATTCCGATGCCGTCCTCGACGTGGTCATCGATGACGATATGGCGGCAGGCCCTGGCGAAGGGAGGGCAGCATGACTGCGCCTCGAACCTCCGATCCGGCCAACAATCCCACCCCCGCCTCGGCCGGGGTTTTGTTTACCCGAACCCATGACGGTCTTCTCGTCGCCAAGGTCCGCGACAACGCCTTCGCCATGATGCCGACCAGAAACGACCGGTATTATCTCGCCTCGGCCTGGCTGCTTTCGCGGCCGATGGAGGAATGGACACGGGCCGACTTCTACGGTCACGGCGGTGAACTCGCGGACGAAGCCGCCTTCCGTGCCCGTGTCCACGAGAATGCCGAGCACCAGCGTCAGCGCGCCGCCCTCGCTCGTCGGGAAATCCGTACCGGCGCACAGACACCCTGGGGCGCATCGCAGTGCGCGACCATCTATGCAGACGGTGTCGTCTCGCACTCGACCGCCGGACACGGTGGTTTTCATCTCGATGCCGCGCACAATGCAAAGGTCCACCCTGCCCTTCGCGGGCGCGGCGGTTGGTACGAAGAGGATTGTGCGGGGGCGGCTGTCGCGCAAGCGCTTCCTGAATTGTTCACGGACTACGAACGGCGCTGCGCCGATCAAACCATCCGCGACTGGTATCCCGACGCGTGGGAGGCGATTCATGCTCGACCGCTTCTGGCAGGCGAATCTCGCGAGAAGGATCGCCGCACCTTCGAGCGAGACCATGCCTCCGACTGGATCGTGATCTCGGCGATTCGTTCCGATCACCATCCCGGCATGATGGAATGCGTCGCCACGATCGGCGCCGACCGCTGCGCGGCCGAGCAGAGGCGCTATCTCGTGCCGTCCGACGAATATCAGGTGGGCCGCTTCGGCTTCGTGATCAATGTGGCGCGCCACCGGCTCTACGCCGGTCCCTCCAACTTCGTCGGATGGAGGTGAACCATGCCCTGGGGCCTCATCGCCAAAGCCTTCGGCTGGCGCACAGCCACTCACCGGGATGGGGAAACTCCGGTCCTCGTCGTCTGGCATCCCCGGCTCAGACGGCACTTCACCGGTTCGGAAGCCTGGAAGCGCGCCGTGCGTCTCTCCATCCACGCACCGAAATCCTACCCGGCCGGCGCCGACAGAAAGGGGATTAGGTCATGAAGGCCTATCTTGTCGCCGTGACCTCCTCGTGCAGGCACATCATCGTCCCGAGAGCGCCATCGCTGACGCGCTCAACGGCATCCTGACGCCCGATATGCGCAAGCATGCCGGTAGCAATTCGGCGAGTATTGACTGGGCGATCGCCGACGACGATCGTCGCGTCATCCATCGCCGGGATCTCTCTCCCGGATGACTACATGCTGGACGAGTCGGCCTTCCCTTTATGGCCCACGGGGACGGTGCGATGATCGAGCCCTCGCATCGACACTTCCTGCTCACGCGCATGGACGTCGCCCAAGCCGAGACGCAGCGCCATCTCGGCATCATCGAGCGTCAGATCGCAGCACGCGCCGAACGGCTAACAATCACCGATCGAGCGAAGCGCCGTGGCGCATCGAGCTGGACAAAGGTCGATGAGCGGCTGTTTCAGGAGCATGTCGCGGGGCTCACGCTGGCCCGTCGTGGCGAGATCGACGCTCTCACTCGCAAGCTCGATCGTCAGGAGAAGGCGATTACCGAGTTTCGGTCGCGCCATCGCGTTTCTGCTGCATAGCATTGAGGAGGCGGAGGGCCGCACACCAATCGCAGCGTAAGCGGCGCGTGCAAACACTGCTGTCGCCGAAGAGAGCGCGGCGGTCTGACAAGACCTCTCACGGTTTCGGCGGCGAGCTTTCCCTTTGGCCGTCACTCCCTCGGTTTGTGCTGCGGTCTGAACCGGCCGCGGTCCGCTTCAAGGGCAAGTCGCAAGCGATCGGCGGCCGCCGTCTCGTCATGGGGGCCGCGTCCTTCGCAGGCCTGAAGGCCCGCTCGTCCGCAACCCGCCCATGCTCGCCTTGGCAGCCGCCGCCCCCTGAAGCGGACCGCTAACGCCGGTTCTGGTCGACCGCACCCGAGGGAGCGACGGCCAAAGAGCCCGATCGCTTCCCAAGGCGAAACCGAGAAAGGATCTCATCATGACCAAGACCGCCCGTTCCCCTCGCGCCACCGCTCGTGCCATCCCACTTCGCCGCAGCACGACCCTCGAAATGGTCCGCCTCGCCTGCCCCGACTCCCCCCAGGCGCTTCGAATCTCCGAGAGCTTTGGCCTCGCGATCCTCGACAGCGACGGCATTCGCGACTTGCACGAACGGCTTATCGTCGAGACCGCCGACGCCCTCAAGGAAGGCCTCAGCGAGCGCGCGATGGAAATCCATCTCCAACGCATCGTAGGTTCCTATGTCGGCTCCGCGCACGGCGCCGGCCAATTCTACTCCCGCGCCGTAACAGAGGCGCGCGAAGCCACCGCCAAGCTCGCCAACGACCTGCGCGACGAGGACCTCGACGGTCCGGTCGGCTTCGACAGCCAGTCGCAGCGCAAGCGCGAGTTCGCAGCCGACATGGGCCTGCAGGCACACGCGCTCCGCATGGCGGCCGAGGGCGCCGTCGCAGCCTACGAGCAGATCATCGGGGAGGCGTGGAAGCCCTTCGAGCGGCAGGTCGAACACGCCGGCGAAACCATCACCAAGAAGGCCGCCGTGGCCCAGATGACGGCTTTCGACTAACCGTGACGGCGGGGCTTCGGCCCCGCCGTTTCACATTGCAACGTCCAGGGCCGGTCGCCAGACCGGCCCTTTTTCATGTCGCCGGCGGAAGCAAACAAAACCTAAACGTTGCGCCAGCGCGGCCCCTCCCGGTTCGAGGTCCTGCGGCGGATACGGCGCACGCGCAACGGCTTCGCCGTCCTCCGCTGCGCTGCGGCCCTGTCGGGTGCGCGAGTGCCTGGCGCCGCCGCGACGGCCCCCGTGAGGGGCCGCGACAGGCGCGGCCTCAGAAAAGGAGATCCTGAAAATGAGCAGGAAAGAAGAGAATCCGCGCGCCGACATCTACGCGCGCATCACGGATCGCATCGTTGCCGATCTCGAACGCGGTGTGCGTCCCTGGATAAAGCCGTGGAATGCGGCCGGACGCATTACCCGCCCATTGCGCCACAACGGCATGCCGTATCAGGGCATCAACGTGGTGCTGCTGTGGTCGGAAGCCATGGCGCGAGGTTTCACGTCGCCGATCTGGATGACGTTCAGGCAGTCGCTCGAACTTGGTGGTCACGTCCGCAAAGGCGAGAGCGGAACGATCGTGGTCTATGCAAACAAGATCAACAAGACCGAGACTGATGAGCATGGCGACGAAGTGGAACGCGCCATTCCATTCCTGCGCGCCTATACGGTGTTTTGCGTCGATCAGATCGACAATCTGCCGGATCACTATTATGAGCGCCCGGCTCCAACCATCGCGCCGGCGCAGCGTCTCGTACATGCGGACGCGTTCTTCGCGAACACCGGCGCAACTATCCGGCACGGTGGCGACAAGGCATTCTTCGTACCCTCGCTCGACCTCATCCAGATGCCGCCGTTCGAGAGTTTCCGAGACGCCGAAAGCTATACGGCGACGTTGGCGCATGAATGTGTGCATTGGACTGCGTCGGCGGGTCGCGCCAACCGCGATCTCAGCCGCTACGCAAAGGATCGCAGCGAACGCACGCGCGAAGAGCTGGTCGCCGAGCTTGGCGCATGCTTCCTCTGCGTCGATCTCGGCATCGTACCCGAACTTGAGCCGCGCGCCGATCACGCGAGCTACCTTTTCTCGTGGCTCACGCTGCTGTCCAACGACAAGCGCTTTATCTTTTCCGCAGCCGCGCACGCGCAGCGCGCCGTGACCTATCTGCACGAGCTTCAACCGAAACGGGCCGAAATCGGCGAGGCGGCGTGATGCGCTTGCCATCCCTGCGTGGGACGCTTGCGCTCGATCGTTCATCTTTCTCGGAAAGACGAACGGCCCCGCCATGCGGCGGGGCCGTTCTTACGTGCATCATTATGCCAAGGCCGGCACCGGGGATTGGGTCGTTGCTGCCTCCGACCGAGCCATGCCGGCGAGATGGGCCGGTGCGGCTCGCTTGGTGTCCGGGATGTCGGCCTGTCCCTGTGTCGACGGTCTTCCTGCGGCGGCCGGCCGAGGCTTGGTGCATTACGATCGGCGATCGTCATGGCCCCTGTCGTGGTCGCTGGGACCGGGGAAACCTTCAACAATGCATGCAGGTCTTTGACATCAGCGTGCCCTGGACCGTCGCCATGCGGTGTGGCGTACCGGTTGCTCAGTCGTGTCTCCATCGTTCGGCCTGACGCGTCCAATGCGTCCTCGATTTGGCATGTCTAACCGAAGGCCGTCGTCGCTGCGCTCCGTCTCGCTCTCAAGACCGCAACGGCCGTTCTCAGCTTTCTTCCCCTGGCCGCTGCGCGCCCATTCCTCGCGAGACAATAAAGCCTCGCCCTGGCCGCCCTCTACTGCGTGGCGGCCCTTCGGGTGCGGCCCGATCGCCTCCGGTTAACGACAGCCATCGAGGTCGCGGTGGTCGCGGCCCGAGAAACGAAAGAGGACACGAACATGGCTACCATCGGTAACTTCACCGTGAACGGCAACGGCTTCATCGGGACCGTCAAGACCCTGGCTCTTGGCACCGTCAAGGCGAAGATCGTTCCGGCCGAGCGCACCTCGGACAAGTCCCCCGACTTCCGAATCCTCGCGGGCGCCAACATCGAGTTTGGCGCCGTGTGGAAGAAGAAGTCCCAGGATACGGGCCGCGAGTATCACTCGGTCAAGCTGGACGACCCGAGCTTCCCGGCTCCGATCTACGCAACGCTGGTCGAGGTCGAAGGCGAGGAAGGCCACTCGCTCATCTGGTCTCGTCCGAACCGCGACTGAGCGGTTACGCAAGAGGGCCCCGCCGCGGCGGCGGGGCCCCCGAGTGTGAGCGGAAAGGAGACGATCATGTGCAAGGTCTTGAACGCGCGAAAAGTCGTCAAGCGCTCGAGCGCGACGCAGCTCTACATCGGCCGCCCGAGCAATGGGTCTTCGTAGAGCTTCGCGAGCTTGCGCTGGACTTGCTCGCTTTCGCCATCCCGAACCAGGACATCGCGTAGCTATGCAGTTGCATTGTAAGTCAAGCCTTGGTGTGGTGCCAGTTAGGCACCACGTGGTGCGCAATCAGGATCTATCCGCCGATGCAGCAACTGGCCTCCGCTTCGGTCGCAAGAACTCGCCAGGGGCTTTGTTCCATGCAGAAGCCACCACACGACCCGGATATCGCCGATGAAGCGGCGAGTGCATCGGATCTAACGGGCTATGGCGAACTGCATCTGGTCACCTATCTGCGCCTGCTCGACGCCGTAGATAATGGCGCCGATTGGACCGAGGTCGCGCGGTTCGTGCTGCATCTCGATCCAGATCGCGAGCCCGAGCGCGCCCGGCGCGCCTGGGAAACACATATCGCTCGTGCCCGCTGGATGACCGAACATGGCTACCGGCATCTGCTTCGCGGCTGAGCTCAGCACTCCTACCGGATCCTCGCACGCGATACCGCCCCGGTCCGGTCGCCTTGCGTAACTCCAGCCTGGCGACGAGATTGTGTGGAGAACGGGCGTGATCCCGAGTTTTTGAACTGATCATTTCGGCCGAGAGGATGGGGCGGGTCAGCACGAATCAGGCAATGCCGGCAGCCGGAAGACGGCGGGGGGCCGTCATCGTGTGGAGCTGGATTGCGAGGCCGTCACGCCGCGTCGCGGTGGTCAGAGAAAATCTCGCAGACGTGCGAGTTCAATAACGTGCGCGGCCGATAAGACCTCGGTAATTAGTGGGGGCTGCGGCGCCGTGTGGATTTCATATAAGTGACGCGTCGCTTCAGGCTTGGCCATGAACTCCCGTATGCACGCCCCCAGCGTTCCTTCAGTCACCATGTAAGGGCCCGTGCCGCCATCGCGACGCGAGTTATTCAGCGAGGGCCATTTGCGAAGGATGGCAGGAACGTCAAATTTAACGTGAGGTTCGGTCATTTATTCACTCATCGAGACGGGCGAACTTATCCATCGACCGCACCGGAGGCGTTGGCGATAGAGACGAGTGTCGGCCGCATCCAGGCGGGCGCCTGAACGACACTCGTGACGAGCGTTTTCTTGTCGCTCGCCGGCAAGCCGGAGGGCGGCGACGCGAGCGACGTCGGTCGCTAGCGCCGAGGCGAGGTGCCACAGTGCCTGAACGACCGTGCCAGCATGACAGGTCGGAGCGATCAGGTGTTTGGCAGAGACGTGTCGATATCATGTCTCGACCACGGTTTGGACGGCGAGGGCTGTTTCGACCGGCGTGAAGATGTCGACGTTGGAGCCCGGTGCCCGAATGGTCACGATCAAAGCATATCGTGCCGTCCCATCGAAGCGCTCAAGGTAGGGCTTCTCCTTCCACCACCCGCCGACAGGGAACACACCAATCGCGTCGCGCTCGGCCAGATCGGCAGCGCTCCCAGCCCAGAAATCCGCGTGGAGAGATCCGCGATCGCGGAAGGTGCCCAGCAACCAATCCTCGCCGCCCCCGCCCGGTGCGCCCTCCTCTTCATCGCGAGCGGCCTGATTGATGCGGGCGCGAAACTCGTCGACGTTCTCGGTCGCCAGCTTCACCCGGAAACGCAAACCGTGCGAAGCGTATCGATGCCGACGTGTCCAACCGCGTTCGCCGGGATTGGGCTCGATAAAGTATGACAGCGTCGCGCGCAGCTCGACCTGCGCGTCACCGAGAGCTAAAAGCTCATCTTTCGGCCAGGGCAGCCGATGCAATTTCATGTCGCGCGTCTTGGCCGCCGCACTCCCTTGGCGCTGAAAAGGCTGCAGCTTATCTTCTACGATCAACGTCAGGTCGTTGAGAGTCGAAAGGAGAGCCCGGCTGAGGTCGGGCACACCATAGCCATACCGGCGCACGAGCGCCTGAATCTGCCCCTTTGCGCCATTACATGCGTCGATGCGCGCCCGCATCTGCGGTGTCCATTCGGCCGAGTGTACCATCAGCGCACGCACTGTTTCGGGCCATAGGCCCGCGCGCGCGGCTAGGATTGAGCCGGCCATGCGTGCTGCATGGGCAGTGGCCGCACTCGTATCGCCGATCGTCGTAAAATGGCGAAACTCCGGTCGAAAATGGGTTGTGAGGATCTGGAGGTCATCGATCGGTTCGCCCGGAAGCGCACCATCGTGCGCGAGATTGCCACCTTCAAACACGACGTCCGGCTTCACCGGCCATTGGCGATCCCAGACCACCGACGTCCGGCTCCTCGGAGATAGCTCGCCCGCCGGTGCGATCGCGACGTATCCCGCGAAATCGGGATCGATGATGTCTACTTTTTCAGTGTACGCACCAACAGTCAGCGCATTCCATGCTTGGGCTGGATCGTCGACGGCTTCAAGATCGTTTCGCGTCAGGTGATCGTTTGGTGTCAGATCCTCCGCAATATTGCCTGCCGACAAAATGATCAGGCGCCGCTGATCCTCTTCAAAGCAGAGTTGATCCACCGCCGCGGACCACGATGTCGGCCTACCGCGCGCCGGATTGGCACTGGTCACCGCCATCGCGATCGCGCGACGGCGAGTTGGCGCTTGGATTTCGGCCCGCGCGATAGCCTCACCTGTGATCGCCCCGTAGAGTTCCGGATCGTTGACGGATTCCGCCGGTGGCAGGATCCGGACACTTTCCAGCCGAAACGATAGAGCGACCGGATCGCTCCCGGCAAGCATGGGGACGAGATCGCCATAGAGCCCGACGCCCGCCATGCGGGTGCCGTGTCCCTGCCACGTCGGCGTATCGTCCGCCCCCCACGCGGGATTGATTGTTTGCCAATCCTCAACGGCGAGGGCCGGCTCGACAAGCGGATGGGTTCGCCGCACGCCACTGTCGAGCAGGCAAACTGCAACGTCGTTGTTGCCCGGCGGCGTTACCCGACTGCGAAGCTCATCGCTCCAGGCGCGTTGTTCGGCGCCGCCGAGACCCATGAAGAAAGAAGGGGTATCTTTGGCACGTCTGAGTTCGGCCACGACGTCGCTGTGCGCGACAAGCCTATCCAATGTTGCGACGTCGGATAGCGCCAGCATGACCTCCCGCTCGGGAAATTTCACGGCATGGGCGCGCAAGGAGACGTTCAGAGCCTGTGTGATACGCTCGAAATTCTCCCGTCTTCCTTCGCGTAGCCAGATTTCCCACCACACTTGCTCATTGGGTTGCTGCGGAAAAAGTGGATCGTCGTCAGTAAACAGCGACCGCGCCGTCGCCAGTCGTACGGTTTCGATGCGGGAGATCAATGGCTCATTGCGTGGCCGACCCTTGTTGGTATTGGCGTCCCGATAAGCTTCAATCTTTCGCAGATAGTGATTTTCGGCTCGTGCCGGCACAAAGACCGAGGCGCGAAGCGGGTCACCCGGGTTTGTCGGTTCGTGGACCGCGACCACTTCCATTTTCTGGCGGCGGTCGGCGAGCTGATCCAAGCCAACGCGCTCGGACGCCGGCAGGTCGATGTCAAGATAGAAGCCGGCAACCCCGGTCGCCAGATTCGCATCACGAGCCGCCATCTGCTGCCGCGCCGCTTGTACCGCTTGGCCGACTGCCTGTAGCAACGTCGCGGCGTGACCTGATCGATCCCGCTCCGGCAACGCAGGAGGTTCGATCTTCTGGTTGGGTCGCCGGTAAAGCTCCCGCACTCCGTTGTCGCGAAGATGGAGATGCGGTCGATCACGAGGGAAGTCGTCTGCCATTCTACCCCATGCTGTCGCTAATCAGACAGCGAGGCCCGCCGACGCTCCATCAGCGCTTCTATGAGCGCTTCTGATGTTATCCGCTTCCCGCCCCGCAAGAGTATGTTTTTGGCCGCGTCGTCCGCAGCTCTTACGATTTCAGCTTGAGATAGTTTCTGCGCGCGTTCGACAACATCACCCCAAGCAAGGCCGCGCGTGTCAAAGCGGTCCAGACGGGCTCGCAGCAAGGCCTGAGCCATCGCCGAGTCGGGTACGGAATATTCGATCACGTCATCGAAGCGCCGAAACAGCGCCTTGTCCAAGAGCTCGGGATGGTTAGTCGCAGCGATGATCAGGCCAAGGCTTTCGTCCTGCTCCAAAAACTGCAGGAAAGAGTTCAACACACGGCGGATTTCGCCCACGTCCTGGCGTTCGCCACGTCGCGCTCCGATTGCATCGAACTCGTCAAAAAAATAGACGCCACGCGTTGCCTGCATGGCATCGAACACCAAACGGAGCTTGGCGGCGGTCTCGCCCATGAACTTCGTGATCAGTCCATCGAGCACGATCGTGAACAAAGGCAAATGTAACTCACTCGCCAGCACGGATGCCGTCATTGTCTTCCCGGTGCCGGGCGGGCCGATTAGCAACAGCTTGCGCCTCGGATGAAGGCCATGCTCGCGCAAACTCTGCTGCTGGCGCTGCTCACTCAGTACACGCTTGAGGGGGGCTCGAATTGGGTCGGGAAGGATCATGTCGCCGATGCGCAGGTCCGGATAGCGGGCATTCAGGAGGCCGGCGAGTTCCCCCTTTGGCTGGACCAGCGGAACGGGTCTGGCCTCCCGTCCCATCGTCGGCTCCTTGGCCTTCGCCGTATCGACCAGTTCCTTGAGTTCCTGGGCCAGCTTGCCGTGACCTTGCCGGGCCTCGTGCGCCGCAAGCTGCATCGCGGTGGCGAGGAAGCGGTCCTCGTCGCCGGCGATGTGGCTCTTCAGCAAGGTTATGATGTGACGGGCGGTCGTCATGAACTTTCTTTTTTGAACTCGGCGCGCGATCAACGACGCTGCGCAGGCGACGTTAACTTTTCGATCGCCTCTTGTATCGCGGAATCGTGTCTTTTCCCTTGTCAGCTCCAGCCATGAGAGCCATCGAGCTCAAAGAACGCCCCACGCCCGATATCGTCCTCGCCCGGTCGCCTCGCGCAGGCCGAACTCGGCGACCAGGTTTTGCGCCGCACGAGGCGTGATACTCAGTTCCGCGGCGATCATGCCGGCCGAGACGATCGGCCGGGTCAGCACGTAATCGAGAAGCGCCGGCAGTTTTGAAGTGGCGCGACGGCCGTCAAGTTTTCGGGCGAGCAGGTTTCTGGTCATCAGCCAACGGTCGTGATCCTTGAGCCCGGCCGCGGCGGCGGCCGTCATCGCCTCGAGCTGGACGGCGAGCCGCGCCGCGGCGTCGCGCGGCCGCCGGCGCTCATGGGGAATCAGCTTCAGCCCGGCATGCATGCACGGCAGATGCGCGCGCGTTTTGCCGCGGTCGCGCAACGCGCTAGCTGCGAGCAGGCGGCCGAGCCAGGGCGTGTGCTCGAGCGGTTCGATCGCATCCCAGGCCACAGTGGCGATCGCCGCCGCCAAAGTCGGCGGCAAGCCGCTTGTATGGTTGAGCACGGCGCGCCAGCGATCGAGACGGCCCTCCTCGTCCCAGTCGGGATCGTAAATGAGCGGATCCCGCTTAGACCGCACCCGGATCTCGTTAGAGATCCTGCGCTCCGCCCTGGCGTTCGCAGCATCGACCGCGGCGAAGGCGGCGGCCAGGTGGGGATCGGTCTCGATAATGCTGAGCTGCGGATCGTGATCCGCCGCGTCCGCGCCCTCATCGTCGCCCCCGAAACTTCCCTCCCCTTCCATCCGGTTGCCCCTTCCCGCTTCCGCCTCGCCCTGCCCGCCGCGGCCCCGCAGGCCGGCGAGCCCTGCAGCCGACAGCGCCCAATCGGGCTTTGCCTCGGCGATGCGTCGACGGGCGCGCAGTACGGCATGCGCTAAGGTCAATTCGTGGGTGGGGGGCCGGACGTCCATGCCGGCGTCGTGGAGAACCAGATCTTCGAGATGGACGAGTTCGCCGTCGAGCCACAGACTGGCGCAGGCGTCGGTGAAATGAGTCCTTGCGATCCACCCCTCGCGGATCGGGCTTTTGGCCAACCGCTCGTCGAGCCGGGCCAAAGAATCCTCGGCGGCGGCGAGCGGCCCGGCGATGGTTGGCCAGGGCAGCGGATCGGGGATCTGGTAGCCGGAAGGCAAGAACTTGATAACCTTAACGGGAATCGGTCAAACGGAAGCTAGCATGGAGTTGAGTTCCGTCATAGCGAGGCCGTTCACACGACGTGTATCACTATCGATAACCACCCCTTATCGATAGTTATAGACGTCGCGGCGCAAATCAGCGATTCTGGCGGACCGGACGCCCGCAAATTACGCCACCCGGCCTCAGATCGACGAGAGGACGCGCCGCTGTCAGCCCCCTGCCCTCTTCCGGACGCCTTTGGCCGCCGCCGGCGTGCGTCACTCGGTGCGCGGCACCTGGCCGCAGGCGACCGGCTTTGGCGAAGCCGAGCAGCTTCTCCCGGGCGGCCGTGGCGAGCTTCGGCGGCAGTGGCCCGTACCAGACGCTTGGGGGCGTTCGGCCGCCGGCGGCGCGCAGGTCCGGCCCCGGCCACGCGAAGACATTCGCCTCGTTGCAAATGATCCAGGAGCGCTGGGCGTCGAGGCCGAGGCGCGCCTTGGTCACCGGCGGAATCTCGATCGCTGTCGTCGGGTCGGCCGGCGGACTGTGGGTCACGGGGACTACGATCGCGACGATGCGATCGCCCTCACGCCGCGTCGCAGTGACCAGCGCGCACGGCCGGTTCTTGACCCCCTCCTGGTCGCCGCGCCGGTGATCGTCGGCCCACAGATAGCTATAGTTCAGGAGCCAGCCGACCTTCGGCTCAAGCGTCATTTCGCCTCGAGCTCGGCATCCAGATGCTCATATCCGGGGGCCATTTCGCTGGCCTCGATCGCGGCGATGTCTTCGTCCGTGAGGTCTTCGGCCCGCACCGCCCGGCGGTCGCGGGCGCGCAGCCGCTCGTATTCGTCGTACGAGAGCACGACGTTGCGCGGCCGGCCGTGTTTGGTAATCAGCACCGGCTGGCTGAGCGAGCGGTCGAGCGCTTCGCCGACCCGGTCCTGGAATTCGCTGGCGCTGAGGGTGACAGTGGCCATAAGAAATCTCCATTTCCGCCAAAATAGCGAAAATAGGGATATTATTCAAGTGCCGTGGGCGCGATCCGATCGCAGCCGGAGCCTTTCATGACGTCCGGTACTCCCCCTGCCGATTCGAACATCTGGACGCTCACGAACTAGAGCGTGATGAGATTAGGTTTGGTCATATCCAGCGTTGGTGAAGTAGTTTGAGCACTCGGCAGGCGTGACGGTGTCGAGAATCGGACCAATGGCATCGTAGACGGCCTCGGTGGTCCGCTTTGCAGCTTTACGAAGCCAATGCTTGAGTTTCGCGAAGAACTGCTCGATCGGGTTCAGATCGGGTGAGTATTTCGGTAGGAAGAACAGCCGCGCACCGGCGGCACGGATGATGCGGCGCACGGCCTTGCCCTTGTGCGAGCCGAGGTTGTCCATGATCACGATGTCGCCGGGCCGCAATGTCGGGACTAGAACCTTCTCGACGTAGATTTGGAAGGCTTCGCCATTGATCGGTCCATTGATGAGCCACGGAGCCGTGACGCTATCGTGGCGCAAGGCGGCCAGGAAAGTCATGGTCTGCCAGTGGCCATGTGGCACCGTGGCCTTGAGCCTTTGACCGCGCGGCGCCCAGCCCCGCAGCGGCGCCATATTGGTTTTAGTCCAGGTCTCGTCGATGAACACCAGGCGAGACGGGTCGATCCGCTCCCGATATTTGGTCCATTGCGCCCGCCGACGGGCAACATCTGGACGGTCCTGCTCAGCAGCAATCAGCGTCTTTTTTTGTGACTGAGCTTCTCGGCGTGAACGAAGTCCCACACCGTCCGGTAATCGACCTTCAGGCCACGCTCGGCGAGCTCGGCCACCAGCCCGCGCAAGGTGAAATCGGCCGTCCGGCACCGTTGCACCAGCCAATCACGATGCTTTCCCGAAATCTTCTTCGGCTTGTAGCCGCCGATCTGGTCCGGCTCGACGCTGCCGGTCTGGCGAAAGCGCTGCACCCAGAGAATGGCCGTGCTGATGCCGACACCAAATTGCGCCGCCGCCTGATGGCACGACAGCCCACCCTCGCAGACGGCGCCAACCACGCGCTCGCGTAGATCAATCGAATACGCTCGCCCCATCCATGCTGGCCTCCTTCCCAGCCAGCATGGTGAATCAGAAACAAGTGGCCTGGCCTGCGCCCGCTCGATGAGACAGGAAAAGTGTGCCTTTGCGCTCGATCTGAACGTAATCGGCCACACCCGACCCGATTGGCGCCGAGATCTGCGAGGTCGGTGTCCTTCAGGCGCTTCCAGACCGCCGTCACGTCGCCGTTGTCCTTGGCGAGCTCGGCGGTCATCCATGGCCGCAACTCCCCGAGCCGTGTGCCATCCGGACGGATGACGGACCGGGTGTCGCGCCAGTAATCGATCGGCGCGACGCCGAACTTTAAGCCCGGAAAGGCGGCGGCGAGGGCAGGGAGCAGCTGCTCGTCGACCCTGGTCGGATCGAGCCCAGCCAGGACCGTCTCAAGTGATGCGGCATCCGGGAGGCCGGTAGGGGTGCTCATTCTCGCACGCTTTCAGCGCGGACCAGGGCGTTCATAGCTCGACGTCACGCGGTCGATCACGAACACGTTCGAGATCCATCGGGGCCTCCCGCAGGGGCGAAGCCAGCAACAACTCATCACCCGACATGGGGCGCCACAGGCCGTTGTGGTTTCGGCGCAGGAATGGGCACGCAAGCCAGAGCGTAAAGGCACGCTCGCGGAATTCCTTTGCCGAGAAGCTCAGCTTCAAAAAAAGCGTGGCGGCTGGCGAAGCCAAGCAGTTTGGGGTGGCGATCAGCACCGCCATTGGCTGGATGAAGCGGGTCGATGAGACCGGCAGCGTTGAGCCTAGTCAGATAGGCGGCTACAAGCCGAAGGCGATTTCGGGCGAGCATGCAGTCTGGCTGTCGCGACGGATCAAAGACGGCGATTTCACCATACGAGGGCTCGTTGCCGAGCTTGCCGGACGCGGCCTGAAGGTCGACTATCACTCGGTGTGGGACTTCGTGCTTGGCGCGGCGGCGCCTCCAATGGACAAAGTATCAAGGTCGCGTCGAAGCTGAGCGGCTGGTCTTCATCGACGAGACATGGACCAGGACCGATATGGCGCCCTTGCGGGGATGGGCACCGCGCGGGTGCAGACTTCACGCCAAGGTTCCCCACGGCCGCTGGAAGACCATGACCTTCCTGGCGGCCCTGCGCCATGACCGGATCGATGCGCCATGGTTCATCGAGGGGCCGATCGATGGCGTGAGCTTTCGCGCCTATGTCGAGAATGTTCTTCTGCCCGTCCTTCGACCCGGTGATATCGTCGTCTTGGATTACCTCGCAGCCACGGGAGCAAGGCAGTTCGCCAACTCATCCGTTCGGTCGGCGCCAAACTCTTCTTCCTGCCAAAATACTCGCCCGACTTGAATCCGATCGAACAGGTCTTTGCCAAGCTCAAGCACCTGCTCCGCAAAGCTGCCGCGCGAACCGTCGATGCGGTCTGCGCCGCGATCGGCAACGCACTCGATGCCTTCACTTCCGAGGAATGCGCCAACTACCTCAAAAATTCAGGCTATCGAACTTAATGCCATCACGCTTTAGAGGCCCTTTATCAGCATACAAGCGCATTACCGCGGTCGAAATTGACAGCCGTGCAGAATGAAAAATAACAACTCAGAATCAGTAGGTTAGTTTCTTCTAAGCGCCTAACCCGTGTCGGCTCCAGTTGCCCTTTACGGCCAACCTGCGGACCGGTACTTCAAGCCCTTGCGGAGACCCTCGGTCTACGGAAGAGAGCGCCGCTCTCGCATAGCCATGTCAGGCGTCGGAGTGCTAAGGGCAGTTCCCAGATGAGGGGCTTCCTTCCCCGCTCATCGAAACCAATCCGTTCAGCCGGTCCGCCAACTACTCTTGACCGTGTCGTACCAGCTAGCAGGTTCGCCGGTCGGCCGCGATTTGTGGCGTTAACCTTTCGTTAACTGAAAAGTCCTTGCCGGATTAAGAGAATCGGGCATCATTCACACTTCGAAGGTGATTTGCGCTGGAAAAGCGTTTTTGGGACCGGCTCTGATGGACGCGAACGTAGAAATCGATTTTGACGCGACCATCCTTCAGCAGGGTGAGCGGGTCTCGGACAAGCTGAACATACTTCGATTCGAGCAGTTTCCGCCTGATGCCTCGAAAGGGCTTCGCGGGTTCTCGCTGTCGGAGGTTGCCGAGTTCCTGGGCGTCACCGCCAGCCACATCAAGAAAATCCACCTGGAAGGCAAAGGACCCGAACCCTCTACCACACCGTCGGGACGGAGGACCTATACGGCCGAGCAGATGATGGAGCTTCGCCAGTTCCTGGACAAGAACGGGCGTGCTGACGTTAAACGCTATGTTCCACATCGCCGGGCAGGGGAGGCGATCCAGGTCATATCGGTCGTGAATTTCAAGGGCGGCTCTGGCAAGACGACGACGGCCGCCCACCTCGCGCAATATCTGGCGCTTACCGGTCACCGAGTTCTCGTAATCGACCTCGACCCCCAGGCCTCGCTTTCGGCCCTGCACGGGATCCAGCCGGAGCTCGACAAGAACCCGTCGCTGTACGAGGCACTGCGCTACGATTCCGAGCGAAAGTCGATCTCGGAAACGATCCGCCGCACGAATTTTCCGGGGCTGGATATCGTGGCGGCCAACCTCGAACTTCAGGAATACGAATACGAGACGCCTCTCGCTGCAGCGGACCGCAGTTCGAGCGAAGGGCGAACATTCTTTACGCGCATTTCCTCGGCCTTGAAGGAGGTTGACGACCGATACGATGTCGTCGTGATCGATTGCCCGCCGCAGCTTGGCTATCTTACCCTCACGGCGCTGATGGCCTCGACCTCGGTCCTGATCACGGTCCATCCGCAGATGCTCGACATTTTGTCGATGTCGCAGTTTCTGCTGATGCTTGGTGGCATCCTGCAATCGATCAAGGCCGTCGGCGCCGCCGTCAAACTCAAATGGTTCCGCTATCTCGTCACGCGCTACGAGCCGACCGATGGGCCGCAGGCGCAGATGGTCGGGTTCATGCAGGCCATGTTTGCCGGCAACATGCTGTCCAATCACATGTTGAAATCCACTGCTATCTCGGATGCCGGCATCACCAAACAATCGCTCTACGAGGTCGAGAAGTCGCAGTTCATCCGCTCAACTTACGAGCGGGCCGTCGAAAGCATGAACGCGGTCAACAGCGAAATCGCTGGCCTGATTCACAACGCGTGGGGCCGGCGATGAGCTCGAAATTGACAGCCGTGCAGAACGCGATTTTTTCCAAGCGAGTCAGTTGTCTAGGCCATAGATTGAGAGGCCGGTCATGAGGAAGAATTTGCTCGGCACTCTCTCGGGCGCCGATGCGGCTCAACGGGGTCCCGAGATTCCCGCTGGGGCTACGACCGCTCGCGCCGATTACGCGATGCGCGGTGCATCCGGCGCAATGCGCCGCTCTTTGGACGAACTCGCAGAAGCATCCCAACGGATGATGGAAGGCGAAACGATCGTCAGCCTCGACCCCGCACTGGTCGACCAGTCTCCGGTCCTCGATCGCATCCAAACGGATGATGACGAGTATCGGGAGTTAAGGGATGCCATTAAAGCCCGGGGCCAGGACACCCCGATCCTCGTGCGACCGCATCCGAAAGCGGCCGGCCGTTATGTCGTTGTCTTTGGTCGCCGGCGGCTGAAAGCTACGCTTGAGCTCGGCCTGCAAGTCAAGTCCGTCATCAAGGCGTTGGACGACACGACCGCCATCGTCGCCCAGGGCCAAGAGAATGCTGCCCGGTCCAATCTTTCCTTCATCGAGAAGTCGCGCTTCGCGAAGCGGCTAGCAGATCTCGGCTATGGCAAGGAAACGATCAAGGACGCGCTGGCGATCGACGACACGTTGCTGTCGCGCATGCTCTCCGTTGCGGAGTTGATCCCAGATACCGTGCTTGAGGCTATCGGCGCCGCAAAGGCCGTCGGCCGCGATCGCTGGGAAGAGCTCAAGAAAATTGTCCAGACGCCGGCGAGCGCCGCAAAGGCCGTCGCCTTTGTCGAGGGCGCGAAATTCAGCGAAGCGCAATCGGATGATCGCTTCAACATGTTGCTGAGCCACCTGCAGTCTCAGCGCAAGCCGCGAAGCGCGCCGAAGGCCGCGAAGCCAACGATCTGGTCGCCTCCCGATCAGTCCGTCAAGGTTACGGGCAGGGGCGCCGGAAAGTCCTACACCCTTGCGCTCTCGGCCAAAGACGGGCCGCAGCTTGGCGCTTGGATTTTGAACAACCTGGAGTCGATTTATCGCGATTTCAGGCAGGCGAAGAAAACAGGAGATTAGACAAGCAAAAGAAAAAGGCCCCCGTCACGTCGCCGTTCCGGAAGCCCCTTCTCTAAGTTGGCACTCTGAGAATCACACTTCCGCGAATCACTGTCAAGAGCCTTTGGCGTCGTTTTCGGCGAGCGGATTTCTTTTGCCCTAACTGAGGGCAGAAACCATGACCACGCATACCCCAACGACGCCCTTTGGGCGGCGATCGCTGACGCTTGCCCATGTGGCAAGCCAACTTGTGGCGACCACGCGGCCCCCTGAAAAGGTCGTGCACAAATGGAATATCTTCCACGCCATCTGTACGGCACGGCCGCGCCTCGGGGTGTCCGAGCGCTCGCTTTCGGTGCTGAACGCACTTTTGACCTTCCATCCGGAGACGGCACTGACAGGGGAGGACGACCTGATCGTCTTTCCTTCCAACGAAAAGCTCACGCTGCGCGCGCACGGCATGCCCGCTTCGACATTACGCCGTCACCTCGCCGTTCTGGTCGACGCTGGGTTGATTATTCGGCGTGATAGCCCAAACGGCAAACGCTACGCGCGAAAGGACAGCGCCGGCGAGATTGAGCTTGCCTTCGGCTTCGATCTCTCACCGCTTGTCGTGAGGTCAGAGGAGTTCGAGCACCTGGCGGCCGACATAGAAGCAGAGGCGCGCGCGCTCAGGCTCGTGCGCGAGCGCATCACGCTTTGCCGGCGCGACATCGCCAAGATGATTGCCACCGGCATCGAGGAAGGTGTGCCGACGCGTAGGGGAGGGCGGGGACCGGCCGATTGGCAAGAGGTCCACGCCGCTTTCGGGGCGATGCTGGGCCAGATTCCGAGGACCGCCTCGCGGGAGCAGCTCGCGCCGATCGCCGACGAGCTGTCGCAATTGGCCGACGATGTACTTAATCTTCTGGGAGCTCACATCAAATCCAAGAATCCGAGCGCCAATGAGTCCCAGTCTGAGCGCCACATACAGAATTCAAATACAGATGCCCCTATTGATCTTGAACCTAGCCTCCAAGAAGGCAGGGCGGCGCGAGCTGAGCCAAAACCTCAACCATCGCGAGTCGCGGAGGGTTCGTATCCGTTGGGAATGGTGCTGAGTGCATGCCCGGACATCGTCGATTATGCGAAGGGCGGGATTGCGAACTGGCGCGATTTCCTCGCCACCGCGGCGGTTGTGCGATCGATGCTGGGGATCAGTCCGAGCGCCTGGGAGGAGGCCCAATCCGTCCTGGGTGACATGCAAGCGGCGGTCGTCGTCGCCTGCATCCTGCAGCGTGGCACCGCGATCAGATCGGCCGGCGGGTACTTGCGCGGGCTGACGCGGAAAGCGGAGGTCGGGGAATTTTCGCTTGGGCCGATCCTGATGTCGCAGATCAACTCCCGGCTCCACGAAAAGCGACGAGCCTGACGGTGGGTAGGCCGGATCGGATTCCGGCTTGTGCGGGTCTGGCGGTGTTCGTTCGCCGCAAGCAGGCGTTGCCAATTCTTAAGCGAGCGGGCAGATGGGCCGCTAGTCTCCCCCGTGGGTCGGTCAAAATCCCCCGGGTATGGTCACTTGAAACTCCCCCACCTGATGATCGTCGTCAGCGGCGCTGAACAGCGGTAGCCGGTCAGGCAGGACGTTTATTTTCGGTCCCTTTAGCCAGCAAGGAGACCGAGGAGTTGAACGTCTTGAAGCCACACCTGCAAAGCACGGTATTTACGCTACTCGATCGCAACGCCAGCCAGCGCGAGATCCACAGGCTGACGGGGGTCGATCGCAAGACGATCCGGCGTTACCGGGCGCTGTGGGCTGGTGCGGAGGCAAATTCCCCCGGGGAAGTGACCACCGGCCGGGTGAGCGTGGACGGCCAAATTCCTCCACCCCGACCACCGGCTTTTGGGGGGTCGGGTGCGACGGTCACCGGCAGCCAGGCCCGCTCGGCCTGCGAACCGCATCGGGCATGGATCGAAGAACAGGCCCGCCTGAAGCGAAATGCGCAGGCGATTCACCAGGACCTGGTCGATCGATTTGGCTTTCCGTCCAGCTACCAGAGCGTCAAGCGGTTTGTGCGCACGTTGCGGCACGCCGATCCCGAGCAGTTTGATCGCCTTGAGTTCCTCCCCGGCGAGGAAGCTCAGGTCGACTATGGCGAGGGCGCGCCGACGGTTGATCCGAAGAGTGGGCGGTACCGTCGTCCCCGCCTGTTCGTGATGACGCTGCGCTACTCGCGGCGGAGCTTCCGGCGGGTGGTCTGGCAATCCAGCCAGCAGGTCTGGGCGCAGCTTCACGAAGAAGCGTTCCGGTATTTTTGGCGGGGTCCCCAGCTATGTCGTGCTCGACAACCTGAAAGAAGGCGTCCTCAAGCCGGATTTGTACGAGCCCCAGCTCAACCCGATTTACAGCGCGATGCTGGCTCATTACGCCGTGGTCGCCGATCCCGCGCGCGTGGCCGATCCCAACCGGAAGGGGAGCGTCGAGAACGCGATTCAACATACCCAGGGCACCGCGCTGGCCGGACGGCGCTTCGAGACGCTGGAAGCCCAGAACGAGTTCTTGAGGCACTGGGAGGAGAACTGGGCTTCCAAACGCATCCACGGCAGCACGCGCCGTCAGGTCGAGGCGATGTTCCAGGAGGAGAAGCCGCACCTGCGGCCGTTGCCAGTGGCTGCCTTCCGCATCTTCACCGAGGTCGTTCGGACCGTCTGCGACGATACCACCGTGCGTGTTGATAGCAGCTATTACGCCGCGCGGCCTGCGCCCATCGGCAGCCAGGTCGTGGTGCGGATCTACGCCTCGACGATCGAGATCCGCGATCGCCACACCCATGCGCTGCTGCGCGTTCATCCCCGGATGGCGCATCCCGGTTCTGTCGTCCTGCCGACCAACGAGCGGCCGTTCAATCCGTCGCGGCAAACAGCCTTGCTGCTGTCGAACGCCGGCCGCATCGGCCCGCAGACCAAGGCGCTGTGCCAGCAGATGTTTGACACCGAAGGGCGCGTCGGACAACGCGCGATGTGGGGCATTGTCGGGCTGAGCCGGAAGTATCCGGCACGGCTGGTCGAACAGGCTTGTGCGCACGCCATCGAGAACCGCATCTACCGTTACAAGCACGTGCGTGCGACCGTCGAGCGGCTGTTTGAACAGGCATTCGCGCAGATTGAAACGACGCCACCACCGACATCGCAGCTCATTCAGGATCATCCACTGATCCGCGCCCCCGCCGAATACGGCGATCTCTTCAGCCGCGCTGTGCGGCGCGACGCCGACGACAATGGCCGGCAGGCCGAGGCTCACGACGACCGCGCCCCTGTAACCCGCGCTCGTGTCGCCTGCGCAACCCCGACCAGCTCCGGCGCCACGAGCGCTCCCGCTGCGCCTTCTCAGCTCAAACTGGAGACCCAACCACATGATGACCATGCCGGAAATTGAGCGTTGCCTGCGACAGCTGCGCCTGTCAGGCGTCCGCGACACGCTGCAGACGCGCGTGCTGCAGGCGCAGGGCGCCAACCAACCCTTCCTCGAGACCTTCTCCTTGATCTTGCAGGACGAACTGGATCGCCGCCAATCCCGTCTTATCGAGCGGCGATACCAGCAATCCGGGCTCGATGAAAAACTGACGCTCGCCGAGTTCGACTGGTCCTTCAATCCCAAATTGCCGCGCCAAACTTGCTTCCAGCTCCACACCCTGGCGTTCATTGCCGCCGGCGAGAACGCGCTGCTCGTCGGCAAAACTGGCACCGGGAAATCCCACATCGCCAAGGCGATTGCCTATCAGGCGATCCTGCAAAACCACAAGGTCCAGTATCTTGAGACCGACGACTTCTTCCACCGCTATGCCCTGAACTCCCCGGCGCAACGCGAGGTCCGGCTGAGAACCATCATAGACTGCGATCTCCTCGTGCTGGACGATCTGTTCCTCGCACGCGCCATCCCTGACGACGCTGGTGCATTGCTGCAGACCCTGATCCATCAGCGATACAAACTGCACCGCAGCGTCATCGTCACCTCCAATCGCGTCGTGCAGGATTGGGGGACATACCTGGGGGACAACACCATGAGCACGACGATCCTCGATCGCCTGATGCATCATTGCCATCTGCTTGAGTTCGACGGACGCAGCTATCGGCTCAAAGAGGCCGCTGAAGCTCTTGCCCGTGAAACAAAGGCAAACTAACAATCAACTTGTCCTGCCTCGCGGGTGGAGGAATTTGACTGACCGCACCCGGAGGAATTTGAAGCGACCCGCGGGGCAGCAATTGAATGCCGCAATATGGCGCAGGCCCAGAATGTGTTGGTTCAAACCAACACGGGGAGAGGGCGGTCGCGCATTCGGTGACAGCGTCAGCTGCCTGTCGACCGATGAGGACTGGGCACCCATCCGGAACGCCTTCTTTCTTTGGTTGGCCGACCTGACTCTTTTGGCAGGGGATTTCGCGCCGGTCTTTGAAGATTATCCGGAAGGCGCCGGTCCGTAGAGGGTGTTGGTTCAAACCAACACCGGGGATGAAGGCCGGTTTCGTCGAGATCGTGCCAGCAGGCGCAGCACGGTTCGGAAGAACATGGTCACCGATGAACACGATTGTTATCAACAATCAAAAAGGGGGCGTCGGTAAGACGACGCTCGCTGTGCATCTGGCCTGGTTCATGGCGGAAGCTGGCCGCCGGGTTCTGATGATCGACGTCGATGCGCAGGGCAACGCGACCGACACGCTCAAGCAGCATATCGGGTCGACTTCGGCGGCCGATCTCTTCAAGCCGGCGACCCGGTTTGTCGCTGGCGAAAACAACGGCATCACGCTGGCGCCGGCCGACAGCTCCTTGACGGACATCGATCGCGGCAATGCTGCGGCCGTCACGACCCTGCAGCAGAATCTCGCCGATGCCGCCGAACGGTTCGATGTTTGCGTGATCGACACGCCGCCATCGCTTGGCCTTCGCAGCGTCGCTTGCCTGGTCGCCGCCTCGCATGTGCTGGCGCCGATTTACCTCGAAGATTATTCCGTGAAAGGCGTCAAAGGCCTGATGCAGACCGTGATTGGAGTTCAACGACGGTACGGTCGCCAGGACACGAGATTTCTTGGCCTACTGCCTTCGAACTTTAACACAAAGTCGCCTCGTCAACGAACGCACTTGGAGCAGTTGTTGCGCGAAGCGGGCAAGTACGTGTTCCCAGGCCAAATCGTTGCACGGGACGGCTATGCCGAAGCCGTGGCTGAGCGGGTGCCGGTGTGGAGCTTGAAGCGCCGCTCGGCGCAAGAAGCGGGTCGGGAAATCCGCGCGGTTCTCGCCAAGATCGCAGAACGGCTCGATCAGGAGACGGCAAATGACGCTCGATCTCAGTTTTAAGGAACTCGTCGACGCCGCCGCAAACCCTAATCCAGCAACCGGACGGCCGCTCTTGGTCGCGATCGACTGCATTGATGAAGACCCCGATCAACCACGCCGCAACTTCAGCGAACAGGAGTTGGAGGAGCTCTCGCAGTCGATTGGCGAACATGGCGTGCTGCAACCCATCGTGCTTCGCCGTTCTAATGAGGATGGGCGCTACGTCATCGCCATGGGCGCGCGCCGATACCGCGCTGCACATCGCGCGGGGCTGCGTGAAATGCCCGCATTCGTTCAGGACGTCGGTTTGCCAGACCGATATGCGCAGATGATCGAGAATATCCAGCGCGATGATTTGCGCGCGCCTGAGATCGCGAGCTTCATCGCAGACCGATTGGACGCCGGCGATACCCAAGCGGATATCTCGCGCAAGCTAGGGAAACCAAGAGACTGGGTGTCGCGTTACGCGTCGGTTCAAGGCATGCCGGAATTCCTTCGGGCGCGTCTTGAAGGCAGTTCGATCCGTGCTCTTTATGAGCTCTACCTAGCCTGGCGCACGCATCCAGACGAGATCGAACAGCTTTGCGCGACGCAGGACAGTTTCACCGACGCGCAGGCTCGGCAGCTGGCCCGGGACGTGCGTGCCAAGGCCGGCCACCCCAATGCTCAGAGCGAAATGTCTGCTGGACCTCCCAGCTCCGGAAAATCTGCTCCCCTCCCGGAAGCCGTGCTTCCGCGCGCCGCTGCGAAAGACCAAGAAACAGCAACCGAGGATCAAGCGCCAAAAACTCGCGTCGTTTCACAATCGAGGTTGGCAGCGTCGCTGGCAATCAGGGTTCGGTACCAGAACCGGGTCGGGCAGCTTGTTGTCGATCGGCTCGCGACGCAGGGCTCCCGTCACGCTTTGGTGTTGGTCGATGGTGCGGACCACGCAGAAGAAGTTCCAGCGTCGGCACTCACGATCGAGGAGATCCTCTCGAGATGAACTCGTTCGACACTTTCGCAGCGGCGGAAACAGACTATCGGCGTATGCCGTCGGAGCGACTTTCCCATCCGAAGGATGGCGCGTTAGCGCAGCAGCCGAAGGCCGAACGCGCTCCCCATAGCGCTGTAGTGAGGCCGCAGGCTGCTGGAACGTCGCGGCCCACATCGCCGATGTTAGTTAGTGTCTTCGCTTCCTCGGTTGCCGGCGGATCGGTGTTCGCGATGGTTGCTGCGCCAAAGGCGCGCCGCGAGCAGACGTCGGTAGAGAAGCCAGGGCCTGTCGATCGCTTTGTGGCGAGCCCTAAACACAAAGAGTATTGGTTTGAACCAACACGGAGGGGTAGGTTTTTCTGCTTTCTAGTGCAGGATAGGCTTCGCGCCAGCGATGTATTACATGGCGATCGGGATTGGAGTGCATGGCTCTGATCTCGCTTCGCGTCTCCGACGAAGTCGCGGCGGAGTTCTCAGCTTTTGCAGCTACCCAGGGCGGTAAGTCCGCGCTGCTGCGGCGTCTCATTGCTGATGCACTGGCTGCGCCATCGCCGCGCATCTTGGCGATGCCGGTCGGGCGGCCGGAAAAGGTGACGGTGCGGTTTCGCGAGAGCGAGATGAGGCAGCTCGCGGAAGTCTCGCATCAGCGTGGCATGACCCGAACCGGCTGGATCGTTGCGCTGGTGCGCTCGCGATTGGGGGCGCCGGTGCAGCATTCCTCGTCCGAGCATGAAGCGCTCCGCGCGATCATTCGCGAGCTCAACCGGATCGGGGGCAACATCAACCAGATCGCGCGTGCCGCAAACACCAGCGTGCTGCAGGGCAGGGCGGTTGAGCCCGATCTATCCGCAATTCAAGAAGCCAAAGTGGTCATTGAAACAGAGCTCACGCGTCTACGTAGTGCGCTGCACGGCAACGCGGATTATTGGGATGGGCGGCGATGAGCCGGCGCCCGCCGCGGCCGACCGACCTCGCCTCCGAACTCCCGCCGATCTCGTATGTCTGGGAGACGCCCAATCGGCGTCCCCGGCGGGCCGAGTGGGATATCCCAGATCCTGCCGCTCCGGGCCGCCTTACGCCGGCGATGCGCGCAAAGCTCGAACGCATCGTGCCCCGAGCACCGGAGGTGATGGTCAAGATCACCGGTCGCACCAAGAGCGTGGCGCATCTCAAGTCGCACCTTGCCTACATCACGCGAAACGGCGAGCTCGATGCGGAAACAGAGCAGGGCGCGACGCTGGTCGGTCGTTCTGGATTGAAAGATCTGCAGCAACGCTGGGAGGATGATGCCGGTCTCGACGACAAGCGCCGCCGTGATGGATCGCTTTCGATCAACGTCATTCTGTCGATGCCGGCTGGCACCGATGCCATTGCGGTCAAGGATTCAGCCCGGGCATTTGCCATCGAAACGTTCGGCCACAACCACGACTACGTCTTCGTTCAGCACCTCGACGACAAACATCCCCACGTGCACTTGACCGTTCGGTCCCTGGGGCATGACGGCAAGCGCCTCAATCCTCGCAAGGCGGATCTTCAGGTTTGGCGAGAACGGTTTGCTGGCGAACTTCGGCTACGCGGGATCGCGGCAGAGGCAACGCCGCGGCGAACCCGCGGACGAGTTCGAAAGGCCGATCGTGGGGCGGTCCTCGCTTTGCGCAAGCGAAACATCACGCCCGATGTCGATCGGCTCGCTCGTAAGGAGGTGCTTTCGGAGGTGAGAGGCGGCAAGACCGCCAAACCCCTTTGGGACGAACAGATTAAGACACGTCAGGAATCGATCCGGCGGCGTTATCTCGACTATGCCGCCGAGCTACAGCGTTCCAGAGTGGCAGCAGATCACGCGCTAGCGCGACAGATCCGGCAATTCGTCAACGACATGCCGGCTGTCGAAACTCTCCGGCATGCGCTGAAGAACGAACTTTCGGAGTTTGCTGATACTCGGCGCCGCGGCCCGGAGCAGGGCGTCGATGAACAGGGGCGAGAGAAAACACGAGGCCAGGAGCAGACCCGATAGGTTGGGCCAGATATTCTCGAGCTAGATATGGTCTCTGCGGCCATCGCGAGCGGCGTTATTCACCTTAATTGTCGAGGATGTTTACGACCTCAAGCGGAGCTTGGGCGCGTATCCGGGCTCTACGGGGTTTTTTCGCTAAGGGCCGGACGAGGAGATGAGGCGAAAGCCGGCGGCAGCGGACCGGACAGCCGCGATCCCAAGCCTCCGATCATCAAGCCCCGCGATATGGATGAGCCCGACCTTCACATTGACACGCTGAAGATAAGGGCACGAAACCGCAGCAGCTCAAATGGCGAATGAGCTCTTCAGTACAACCGCTCTAAACTGGCGAACCGTCTAGATATAGAAACGATAGGATGCCTTCGGCGTCGCGTTGTCCGAAAGCTCGGTCATGAGTTCCCCGACCCGCCGCGCAAAGAGCAACGTGATCGGCAACCTCGAAATGCCGTCGCTTGAGTTCCAGTTCATTTTGGTCAGTGTCAGAATCTCCTTGGACCTCAGCTTCATGTCCGTCGGGAGCGCGCTTCCGACTTCGAGGGGCGCTGGAATGTGCATGCCGGGATATTCATTCCACCAGGGAATGTACCTTCCCGTGAAGAAATAGGATTGGTCCTTCAGCCGGCACAGTGTTCCACGCACGGCTCTTCCAGTCCCTTTCGAACCATCCGGAATGCGGTCGCCCGCATCCAGATGTAATCGACCGAAGCAACGCGGTCCTTGGCTGCCGCCGCAAAGCCCTTGAGCTCTTCGGGCTGGTAGCTCGACGTCTTATGAATGACGATCCTGTCCGGCGTGACACCGGCACGATCGGAATATTGCTGAAGGACGTCATCGAGCAAGCTCTTGGCCTGACCTTCGTTGAGATAAGGAAGGCGATCGCGGCGCTGGTCGTAGTCGATACTTGCGCCCTTGAGCGCAAACGGTTGCACATCGGTGGAATAGGCCTGGGCGACACTGGCATAGACCAGATGACCGCTGCGTTTCTTCATGTGATGAAACGAGATGCCGACAAAGCACACATTCTTTGGAAGATCCGTGGGACGCCACGGCACGCCCTTGGCCTTGTAATAGGTCGAGGTTGCCATATTCCAAAAGCGGGTCGCGAAGCTCTGGCCCTTGTCATCGGGGCGATCGATGGTGTCGCGCCGCAAAATCTGGATAGGGACCGCTTCGTCATGCGTCATCGCCCGCGCTTTCAGCGCGCGGTAGAATGTACGGAAAAGCAAGTCATCCGCCATCGTGTAAAGCGCTTCCGCTTGTTTCAGCTCCTCCGGCGATGGTTGAAATAGCGCCAGCTGGTCGCTTTCCTCTTCCGCGCGAAGGACTTCCAACGCCTTGCGCTCCTCGGGGGTCAACCCCGGATTGGCAACGCGCAGATCGCCGAGTTCGGGCTTGATGCAGACGAGGATGCAGTCGGGAGCATCGTCACCGTAAAGACTGCTGATGCGGCCATCGAACAGTTCGACCAATTCCTCGAATGTCCGGCCTGACACCGCGTCTTTGAAGAGCGAGGAGTAATGCCCAGGCTCGATTGGCCTAATCCATGCGTTGTCGGTGACAAAGCGGGAGTGCAGCGCCTTCTCAAGGCCCGGCCAATCCCGGAAACGGTTCGAGTTGCCTTCGGAGGCTGGCGCGAATTGGGACAGGCGTTGCAGCCAGCCCTTCGCCGCTTCAATGTCCTCCGGCAGGCCGATAAGGCCCAGCCTGATCGTCCTCAAGCCGCGGTCGTCAATCGGCCCGTGTTTCGCCAGCGCCCGGCGCGGATCGATGTCACGCGATGCGTTGGCGAACTCAAGCTCGGGCTCAGGCAGTGCGTCGATCTTCAGCGGAAGAGCCATCGATCAAACCTCCTTCCTGAACATCAACGCTTACGAAACTGCCCTCGAGCAGGAGATCACCGACCAGTGCATTGCCAATGTTGATGGTGGACCCTCCCTCGGCAAGAAACCGCGCCCAGAACGCGAGATCGCTTTCGACATTAGCATTGCGGTCGAACTTGATCCGCCGTGTTGCCTTGCTGGTGCGCATATAACCCGGCAACGGGGAAACACCGTCGCGCTTGGCGAACATGTAGAAGGGCTTGATCCGGATTCCCCAGATATCGGCCTGACGAACCACCTCGTACCCGAAGCCTTCGCATTCGAACCAGGTTTTCTGGCCCTCGCCGCGCCGCTTGACGACATCGCGGCGAACGTTCTTGCGAAGAGGGGTGTCGTAAATAATTGGGCGATTGTTTCCCTTGAGCGCCGTGAAGTAGGCGCGCTTGGCTGGGTATCCTTTCTTGTTCTTCTCGATGATCAGCCCCCTCGGCTCGAAGCGCTTCAGGTAGGCTTCGAAATGAATCCGGCATAGCCACGAGAACTTGGCTTGCAGCACCGGATCCTTGTCGACTTCTTCGAGAGAAATCGTCCTTGCCCGCCCATCAGCGACGGGGGCGAACAGCGTGTTCACGAGCACTTCGGGCGCGAAGGTCCAGAGATCGCCCGTTCGCCACTCGAACACGAACTCGCCCGCTTCACTCAAAGGTTCTTTTTCTCCGAGTTCGTCCCAGCGGCGAGCTGTCAGTTTGATGTGGGTGAGACCGGCGGGTATGGACGCGAACGACAAGAGGTTGAGCACATAGGTGCCCACGGGGCGGTTGTCGCGCGCGACAATCTCGGATCCGGCGGATGGTCGCAGACGAAACAATTCAGCCGTGAAGCTATCCATGCCAGGCGGGTACGCGAAAGTCGCCGCGCCGCCGAAGCCTTCGGCAAGCTCGCGCGTATCCGTGAGGCCCGTGCCGGCCCGTTCCATCGCACTGATGCCGAAGAATACGTCGCACAGCGCGCGGTTTCTAAGATCGCTGAATTGCGGAACCGGCTCGAAGGCTCCGTCGGGCCCGAGCGTCAAACGCCGCGAGGCTGCGGCGGAAGGGGCGCCGGGATTCGAAAACCGCACGAACTGCTGCGGCACGACATTGATGAGCGATGGTTGCAGCACCGAATAGTCGCGATGTACGATCATGTTGACCAAGAGTTCGACAAGGGCGCGGTCGGGATAGGCGGAACGGCTCTCGTGCTGGCGGCGGCCCTTGACCTTGATCTGCGGGTTGATCTTTTCTTCCTCGAACCAGTCCAGTACGGCCATGTGCTGGCTGATCAAATTTCCGCCGAAAAGCTTGCGCTTCTTTTCATTGACCGTGCCCGCGATGATGCTGTGCGGGAAAAAGCGGCCGGGATCGCGGCCAAACAGAAGCATGCAGCCGACGGTCGGGCGCTCGGTGCCCCCGTCGTTCACCAGGAGGCCGAGCTCCCGCATCAGCGGCTTGAGCTGCTGCGAGTCAATAGCGCCGCGCTCCAGCTTCGCGCTGTAACGTTTGAGCGTCGTTAAGGCGAGATCGACATCGACATCGGCCAACGTTGCCCCGGACACGATCTGGTCGTCGAACTGCTTGAGCTCTTCGGGTGAAGGAGGCGGGGCAAAGCGCTGAACACCCGCGAGCTCATGGTTGAGATCGCGAAACAATGCATCGAAGCTGTCAATCTCGAGGTACTGGAAATTACTGCCCAGACGCCGTGCCAGCGCATCGACCTGCGGATGGGGTGTATCGCCCTGCTTGTTGCACCAATAGACCCCGTGCCGGAATTTGATGCCCGTCTCCTCCCCAAGGAGCGAACTCATGATCGAAGGCTCGGCGCCACGATAGCCGACCACGACAAGCGGCGGGGCCTCGAGAAGGGGTGCGAGGCGCTGGATCAGTTCGGGATCGAGCTTTTGCGTTTCGCTGATGAGGTTTCGGTCGGTGTATTGTTCCGCCTTGCCGTGCAGCCACACGATCTGCGCGCGAGCAAAGAGGCCAAACTCATTGAAATCTTGCGGGCCGCGATTGACCTCGGCGACATGACGGATGTGGGGCTGCTTGTCATTCAGCGCCTTCGGAAGGCACACATCGAAGTTTGTCGTCAGGATCGTTCCCGCGAGCCCGCGCAAAACGAGCTCGGCAACGGCCCGATAACCTTCGCCGACCTCCCGACGCAGCGCCATCAGGTCGAGAAGCGAGCGTTGCCGGTAGGCTTCGGGTTTGAGGAGGTGCTCAACGACGAGCGGAAAATTCTCGGCAAGCTTGTCCTCGCCGTGAATGAACCAGCTTTGACGCTGGAGCCACGCCGTCCATTCCGACGGTTTGATCTGATCGGGATACGTTTTGCCGGCGAGGACGAAGTCGGCATAGGCCTGCTTGGCGAGGCGCCGCACGCTTTCGGCGGCCAAGGGAACGCCCGATGAGAAAGACGCACCGGCGCCGAAGAGGAAAGTCGGGCGTGCGTCGTTGTCAGGCTTCAAGAGCGAGCAAATGCGGTTGACGCTGGCGGAGTGGGGCATAGCTCGGAGGATCGCGGAATCCATGGAACAGAACAAGTACGAAATTCACTCTTCCCCAATTCTCCCCGCCGAAGCGGAGGCTGCGAGAAATAACTACCAAGTCACTGACATTTAATGACTATTCACCGCAACGCGGCACGGCGACGGGCGTGGGCGGCGCGGTGAGTGAGCAAATTGCCCCCTTACACGTGCACAACCCACTGCATAGGGTGTCCCTTCCCGCAACCTGACGATACCGTCAGATCGGGACGGAGGGATACGATGACTGCAATTGACGCCAAGGCCAGGAATGTTCGGGAGCTGCTCGGAGGAAAGAAGTACACCATCGATTATTTCCAACGTGAATACCGCTGGCGAACGAAAGAAATCGGCGAGCTGATCAGCGACCTGACGGTGCGCTTCCTGGCTAAGTGGCAGCCCTCGCACGGACGCGCCGAGGTCGCGAAGTATCCCTCCTATTTTCTTGGACCCATTATAGTCAGCGGCGAAGGCGGGGGCACGAGCGTCATCGATGGCCAGCAACGCCTGACCTCGCTTTCGATCCTTCTGATCTGGCTGCATCATGGGTTGACGCTGGAAGAGGATCGCAAGCAGATCGCGGATTTGATCTTCACCCGGCAGTACGGCGCCAATTCTTACAATCTCGATGTTCCGGAACGTACCGCCGCGATCGACGCGCTTTACCGGCAAGAGCCCTATAACCGGGATGGCGCGCCGGAAAGCGTGAGAAACATTCTTGACCGCTATGACGATATCGATGAGGCGATGCCTGAAGAGATCAAAGGGCCCGCGCGCGCGATGTTCGCCGACTGGCTGATCGAGCAGGTTTACCTCGTCGAGATCAAATCGCCCTCGGATGACGACGGTTACGCGATCTTCGAGACGATGAACGATCGCGGACTGCCGCTATCGCCAACCGACATGCTCAAGAGCCATCTTCTGGCCAACGCCGGGAGTGAGAGCGTCAAGGTCAAGCTCAATGCCTTGTGGAAGGGCAGGATTGACCAGCTGTTGAAGATCGACAAGGAGGAGGATGCCGACGCCATCAAGAGCTGGCTCCGCGCCAAGTTCGCGGACAAGATCCGCGAACGGCAAGCGGGAGCCCAGCCGGAGGATTTCGATCGCATCGGCACGGAGTTTCATCGCTGGGTTCGCGACAACGGCGCGCGCCTCGGCTTGACCGACCAGAGCAAATTCGCGCGGTTTGTCGAGCGCAACTTTGATTTCTACACGGGCTGGTACCTCAAGCTGCGCGAGGCAGCCCTTACGCTGACGGTCGGGCGCGAGGCGATCTATTGCAACGCCCTTGCCAACTTCACCATGCAGTACCCGCTCATGCTGGCTCCGATTCAAACGGGAGATAGCGATGACGTCGCGTGGCGAAAGGCGATGGTCGTGGCCTCCTTTGTCGACATTCTCATCGCCCGCCGCCAGTGGAACGGGAAATCGATCGACTACAACACCATGCAGTACGCGATGTTTCTTGCGATGAAAGAAATACGCGATTGTTCGGCTCCCGAAATGGCCGACCTTCTCAAGAAGCGATTGGACGCCGACGCGCCGCCATTCTCCTACAACACGCGATTCGGGCTGTGGAGCGCCAACAAGAAAACGGTTCGCCGCTTCCTTGCGCGATTGACGTTCTGGATCGATCAGAAGGTCGGCGTGAGCAGCAGCCTTGTTGCGTACCTGACGAGCACCGGAGCGCAAGGGTACGATATCGAGCACGTGATTCCAGACCAGCACGCGCCATACGTGGACATGTTCCCGGCGGAAGAGGATTTCCAGGAATATCGCAACCGGCTCGGGGATCTGTTGTTGCTGCCGCGGAGCTTCAACCGCAGCTATGGCGATCTTCCCTATCCGGAAAAGCGCGAGCATTACCTGCAGCAAAATGTCCTGGCCCAGACCTTCCATGAGAAGGCCTATGAACGAAATCCCGGACTTCGCCGGCTGATTGAGGAATGGGGTATTCCCTTCAGGCCTTACGATGAACTGAAAAAGATCGACCTCGAACAACGGCAGGCTGTGGTCACGCGCCTTGCGGAAGAAGTCTGGAATGCTGCGCGGCTGACCGACGCAGCCAATCCGCCCAATTAGCCGGGCCTGCCTATTTTTCTCACGCGCGCATTACCTGTTTTTCTAGTTTTTGCCATCCTTCATACATTCCGGCTCCTGCAGAATGTGAGTCACTTTGACAATGTCACGACCGGCGCCAACTTGCAGCTCGCACGGCTTGCCTTTGGATATGCCGAGAACGGTATGAGTGTCGGCAATCCCTTAAGGTCGTGCCACGCAACAGGGTGTTGTCGTCGAGCCTCCGGTAGGCCAGGGCACGTATCGACCCCGGCCGTTGCCGAACCCGTGATAGCCAGCCAGGGCGCGCTTGCGACAGAGACACGCGAGTGCTCTCCCTCGGAGGGCACGCTCAATCTATCGAGCCCCGTCAGGCATTCCCTAAACAAAAGTCTTATAAGCATTCGGGCACTATCGCCGTCGTGCATCTCAGCCCTAGCGGCTTCGGCGGATGAGATTATGCACCTGCCTTGCATAAAGGTCACCGTCGGGGTGGCATGAGATGCTCAGCCCGCCATCCTTCTCGGCGGCAAAAATGCGAACGCCTGGATCATCGAACCAGTTGAGGTCAACGGGATGCTCGGCAAATGGGTTCGTAAATAGGCGAAGCCCGTCGATCAAACTCTCCTTGTAGTCCTTCTTTTGAGCAATGATCCGGACCGGCTCGAGATTGTTGCGAATGCGCACGGCTTGAAAGACGAAGTCCCCTTCATCGTTGCCGAGAGCCCGCGCTTTGCCAAACGTCGCCGTCGTCGAATACAGGATGCCGCTGATATGCTTGAAGGCATCCGACCGGAATAGTCCCACCGCGACCGGCGCGCCATTGCTTTTCAGGACCTGTTTCTCCTCATACTGGTCGTAGAGCAGCCGCTGCATGGCCACGTCACCCAGCATATAAAAATCCTGTGTGCCGTAGTTCGAAATGGCGATGATGTAAGAGCGTCCTGCCATGAAAGGCTTGGCCGAATAACTGTCATAGCGCTTCGATTTGCCGAGGAGCGCGTTCGACAAACGGATGATGGATTGAACATATGCGGGGCCCAACTGGTCATGGGTGATGCCTGCCAGGGTCTTTTCCCACTCCGGCACGTCGTCATGCGCATGGCTCGCAATCGTCGCCTCAATGACAAGGGGCAGATCCCGCGCTACGAAATCCGGAGCGGCATGGGAGAAATCCACGTCAATTCCGAGCTCTTTGAGTACGGCAAAGAGATAAAGCTCCCAGAACCCGGAATTGTACGTCGTCTGGAATTCATGAACGAACTTTCCGTCGCGGTCGACGAACCCGTCCGCCCAACCTTGCAGCACGGCGCGTACGCCGGACGCACCGGCATCAAGCGTCCGAAGGAAGTTGGGATGCAGCCGGTCGTCAGACGTGACAGGCGTGATTAGGTCGAGGGCCATGGCGTGGGAGTTGTTTGCGGTCCGGTGTGACAATAAGCGATAAAAGATCGCGAAGGAACGTTCGGCGGTGAGCATCGATCAAGGGAGACCGATGCCCGTAAAACCCGTCAATTGATCCAGCAGTTTATCCTGAAACCGTGGATTGGAGGCCTCGCTCGCCGGCTGTTGCTGCCGAAGATGGTGCCAATAGCCTCCGCCTGTCAGCGCGGCCGGCTCATCGCTGATCGCAAGCCAGCTTTGGGTCCGCTGCCCAGTTTCAAGGTCCAGAGGGGCCGCCGGGCCGCCCATTTTCGTCCGCACCCATCCAGGGTCGACCGCGTTGCTCAGGACCTTGGGGCAGCGCCGCGCCAGCGCAAACGCCAAGGCGACCACGTGCAGCTTGCTCTCGGCATAGGCCTTGGAGGAATCCCAGGCTCGCTTCGTCCAATCCAGATCGTCCAGGGAACCTTCTCCGCCGCGGTGGAGGCCGCTACTCAGATACACAAGGCGAGCCGGGCGCTCGATCAGCGCCGTCAGCATGAAAGGCGCGAGCGTGTTGATCGCAAAAGTGTTCGCGTGACCCTCCGGGGTCGTTCCGCGGCTCCGCTGCGTATAGACCCCCGCGTTGTGAATGATCGCATCCATGCGCCCGATCGCGTTCACTTGGCCCGCGATCTGCTTGACCTCGTCGGCGCTGCTTAGGTCGCCGGTGACGACGCCGGCGGAGCGTGCGCCAAAGTCACCCATCGTGGCCGCCCGTGCCGTCGACCGCGCATGCAGGACAACCTCGTGGCCCATGCCGAGAAGTGACCGCGCCGCGGCCTGGCCGAGCCCGTCGCTGCTCCCGGTGATAAAGACCTTTGCCATGTTCACTCCCTGCATTGCTTAAGCTTGCCGAGCGACCAAATATAAGGCCGCACATACGCGTCGTCGAATGGACCATCTCGGCTTCAAGCAGAGTCGCCGGGAAAGGCTTGTGCTTCGGTTCCGCGTCTCGCCTCAATATGTGTTACCCTTGGACGTGAAAACCGACCCGCAATGACCGTCGATACCCCTCCCGATACATCGTTTTTGTCCCCCGAACAGGCGGACACGAACCGTCTCATAGACCAATTGCTCGGGACGGCCGTCGCGTACCGGTATATCGACTTTTGCCGCCTCGCCAGCGGCTCGCTGCCGCTGATCGTCTCGCGCCCTCTGGCGGGGCATGCCTTGCGCGAGCTCGATTCCCTAGTTCGCTCCGTTCTCGTGACACCCATGGAAGCGCGGGCGTCCGACAATGCCGATGAAGTGAAGCGGCGCGGTGAGGCACGAACGAAGCTCAAGGAATTGGGTTTTGATGAATCGGCCTTGCAACGCGCCGAAAAAGCGCTGAAGCCGAGCTTCAGTCACGCAAAGCAAATCCAGCATATCGTCACGCGGCTGGGTCTCGCGCCCGACGGCGATATCGCAAGGCTCTGGATCAAGCTCAATCAAACCTACGGGCGCGTGCACGAACGGTCCTTCCACGCCAACCTGCCCGTCGACGAAACCTTCAAGGCGGAGTTCGTCCGGCCTTTCGAGACGGTGATCCGCGCGCTCATGGTTCAACTGCAGGGGCGCTACGCCGCGTTGATGCGCCGCGTGAAGGAGATCGCCGCCGAGCCGCCGTCGCAGGGCGTTCGCCTCTTCGTCAACGAGATCCCGGGCGCGCTCCAGCTTCAGACGTATTTCTACGACAATCTATCCTCGCCAGCTTGGCTTCCGCACCTTGCGTCCGAGGGCCTCCTTGCCGAACCTCTCCCTAATCTTGAAGGCGGCAGCACCCTGCGGCTTTGGAGCTGGCCGGTCGGCCGGTATTTGAGGCGAATGGCCTGCTCGGAGGACGACGCGGCCCGCATGCAGGTCGCGCAAGCCATCCGGGCGCTCTCCTCATCCCAGCATGCCGATGTTCAACGCCTCGGCATGGAAGTGATCGAAGCTCTGCCTGTGGCCGAGGGAGCTTCGCTGGTTGATGTCCTCGGGGGCTGGATCACGCCCGCAACGGATCTCTTCACGGCCGCCCCACATAGCATCATCGCCAAATGGGCAGCCGCCGGTTTCGTCGCTCCCGCTGTCCGCGTGGCCCGCCTCGTCTTTCAGTTCTTTGATCGCAACGGGCAGCTCGGCGGGCATTTCGATGCCACTATGTACGAGCACTACCTCAACGAGACCGTCAAAGCCTTGTCCGCAGCCAAGCCGCTTGAGGCGCTTCCCGGCCTATGTGATTTGCTCATGGAGTCCTCTCGCGCCGACAATCGGCTGAGCCAGCGGGATGAAGCCGATTACAGCTACTACTGGCAGGCTCGTTCGAAGGCGATGACGCTCACGGCCATGATTTCCTCGGCACCCAGGTCATGGCCGTCGTGCGGGTGGCCGCCGAAGCCGTTCGCGCACATCCAGAGGATCTGAAAGCCGTCCTCGATCACTTGGCGCCCTATCAGGCCCGCATCTTCAGGCGCATGCGGCTTCACTTGCTGGCCATCTCACCATCCTCGGCACCCGATCTAGCAGCGGCGGAATTAACGGATCTTTCGCTCGTCGACCAAGAATGGTGCCGCGAGGAATATGCCGCCTTGGCGCGCGCCTGGTTTCCTCCGATCTGGAACAGAAAAAGATTCTCGCGCATATCGATTCCATCGCGGAAACCCATATTGGCTCCTTTCACAGCTGGTTCGAGCGGCAGGAGGGCCGCAAAGCCGGTGTGGACGACGAGCGACGCTATCGGGAAGAAACGGTTCGCGATGCCGTCTGGCAGTGGCGCGAGGCACTCCCTGCCGACAGGCTCGCGGCGGTCGAGAAAACCGCCGCTGAATTTGGCGATCCGGACGCTTGGCGGCAGCGGTTCTCAAGGTGGCCCGAAAGCCCGCTCAGCCAGAAGGCGATGCTTGAGCAAGCCCCCGCGGCCACTGCATCGTTTCTCGAATCCTGGCAGCCCAGCGTCACCGAGCAAAATAGCACGGCCAGCGCGTTGGCCGGTGAACTTCGCGAAGCCGTCGTCCTCAAGCCCGGACTGTTCTCGGGCGCGGCCGAAGCCTTCGCGACGTTGCGGCCCTTGTTCATCCGCCACTTCTTCGACGGGCTGATCCGCGCGACCGGCCAGGGCGCCTCCATTGCCTGGGGGCCATGCCTTGCCTTGGCCGAGACGGTATTGGAGCAATCGGCGAAGGGCACGTCCGAGGCGACGACGATCGCCGGCGATGACCCGGATTGGTCATGGGCCCGAATAGCCATGGTCGAGTGGCTCGCGGCATCGCTCGCGCAAGGCGCGCAAGGGATCGCGTTCACTTATTATGAGCGCGTCCGGACTCTTGTTCTTGCACTGACCAGCGTCGTGCCAACCGCGCCGGATCCCAGCGAAGAAGAGTTTCCTCACCTTGCCGAGCGTCCCTATTTTGCAGCCCGCCGCACGCAGATCGGCGCGCATCTTGAGCTTGCGCTTTGCTTTCTCTTCTGGAGCAGTAAGGACAAAGAAAGCCCCATCGGCAAGGTGCCGCGCGAGGCGCTCGCACACGATGCCGAGCTGCGCGCCGTGCTAGAAGCGGCGCTTGCCCGTGAAGGACAGGCTGGGCGCGCCGCCCGTGCGATCCTCGGCCGTCACCTCAACTCCCTGCATTACTTCGGGGAAGCCTGGTTACGCGAGCGGATTCCGCTCCTGTTTCCAAAAGCGGATCAGGCCGGCCGGCGGGCGGCCTGGATCGCCCATCTGGAAGATGACCGGCAACCGATCGCCGATCTAACCGATGCCCTTCATAACCTCTATTCCGAGCATGTCGCCGTGGCCGGACGCGATGACGAGGCCTATGGAGGCGAAGGCAGCCGAAAGCGGCTGGTCGATTATCTCATCGCGCTTTTTCTTTGGAACCGCTTGCCAGAAAACCTACTGCAAGAGTTTTGGCAACGCGTGCCGACCGCGCTATTGCGCGAGGCCATGTGGTTCGTGGGGCGCCATCTCGGCGATGACAATTCCCTTCGCGAACGGGCAAAACAGTACTGGGCCCGGCGCCTCGCGCTGGCTACCAGTGCCACGGACAAGGCGCCGTTCAAGAAAGAGGTCGGCCTCATCGGCATCTGGTTTTCCTGGGGCATCGACCCGGATTGGTTGCTCGATCAGTTGATGCTGCTCCTTCATGCCGGCTTCGCACCCAATGACGGCGTTGGCCTGCTCGACAAGCTCGCGGAACGGTTGCCAGGTAAAACCGATGAAATCGTCGAAGCGGTCCGGGTGCTCGTGCGCCATCCCGACCTGCAGCCCTGGATTTTCGGGGCGCAGGAGCAGGCACTCCGCAACATCCTCATCCAGGGGAATGCGAGCGCTTCTCCTATCACCGTGGCGGGCGTGAGAGAAATCATCTCGTTCCTGTCCTCGCGCGGCAACACCGCGTTTCTGGATCTCGATGATGGCCTACCGGGGCCACCAGCGGCGTCCTAATTTACAGCTGACCAGCCCAGCTCGATTTTGCTGGCAACCCGATACATTGCCGAAATACGATGCCGCATGCGGAAAACAATCGCCAATTCCGGGCAGGGCCTCTACGATCAACCTGCGCACGCCGAACTCGCGGACCGCGGCTTCCGCCGTTATCATCCGTTTTCATTCGATTTTGACTCCTCGCCCCTGAACCTTGACGAACCCGAGGATCATTGGGAAGAACATGTCAAAGAGACGCATCGGCAAAACCGCGCGCAGCAGATCGAGCGGCTCAAACAACGATATGGGCCGGAAAAGATCGAGGTCGTCGTCCAGAACGTGAGGGATCTCGGCGCGAAGTCGATGTCGCTCCTTGCCTATCACAATCAGTTTCATGAACAGGCGCGGCGCGCGTTTGTTATGGGTGCCTACTACCCCGCCCTCGTCGCCGCTTGCGCGCTGGGCGAGCGGATTCTCAACCACCTTATTCTCGACCTGCGCGACGACTTCAAATCCTCCGCGCATTACCGCAAGGTCTACCGAAAGGACTCTTTCGACAACTGGCCCTTCGCGGTCTCCGTCCTGGCGGACTGGAATGTCTTGGTGCCGGATGTCGATACGGAATTCCTTGCCCTTGGCGAGCTTCGCAACCGGTCCATCCACTTCGATCCCAAGACCTACACATCGTTGCGCGAGGACGCGCTCGCGGCGCTGAAACGCCTGAACGCCATCATTGCAAAGCAGTTCGGCTATTTTGGCTCTCAGCCCTGGTTCATCGAAAACACGCCCGGCGCGCAGTTCATCAAACGGGGATTCGAGACCAACCCGTTTGTTCGCGCCTATATCCTTCCTCGCGCCGGCTTTGTGGGCCCGCTCTATGGCATGACGCTGACGCCGGCCGGATGGCAGCACCTCGACTATGCCGATTATGGTGACGGCGAACTCAGCGATGAGGACTTTGCGAAACACTACCGGGACCGGGACATTGCAAAGGTGGCCTCCCGCGAGCTCATCGAGACCGAGCGTCAGGCGGCGAACCGCTCAGCAGACCAAATACCGGAGCCGGGGTCGTAATTGCCCGGCCTGTTATTCCTGATCGAGAACCTGCCGCTCGCCCGCAAAGCGGGCAGAGCTCCATGTCGGCATAGGCGCAGCCGGTAGCCTCCCGAGCACGCTGTCGCTCGGCCGGCACTTTGTTTGCCGGACGAGCGAACAGGCACTTAGGCGTGCAACGGATGGACAAGACGCGCGCGCTTGGTAACGCGGGCCGCCATGCAACGCCGGAAGAATGACGTAGCAATCGCTAGCATGGAAACCAGCGTGAACGAGCCGATGGCCAGGCGCACCTCTTTGGTCGTTGCGTCCAGCGCGCGGTTGGCAAAATCAAGCGCGTCCTTTTTGGCTTGCTCGGCCGCGGCCAACCCTTCGTTCTTCCAGCGCTCGGTTCGCTTCTGCCAGCCCCACGGGTCCTTGATGGACTGCGCGGTCTGCTCGAAGGGACGCGCAATCACGGGCCCGGCTTTTTCGATAGCCTTGCCGGCGTCGTCAACACCCTGCTTCAGGCCATCGAGAGGCTTGTCGGGAATAGGACGGTAAAACGGATGATATCCGCCAAAGTTCGGGCCGTGGCCCATCCGCCCGCCTGGGCGTGGTTCTGGAACAGCACAAGGAAGAAGCTCACTACAAACACGCTAGCAGTCAGACTGCGTTTGGTGCTCATGGATCTATCGGAACGTCCGTCTGAAATGGACCCCGATTGTGGGACCACGTGCTTAGTTGGAAGGGGCTGCTCCGTTTGATAGACGGAGCGCATGATGA
>NZ_JBEGDB010000450.1:0-3781 GCF_043638955.1 Bradyrhizobium sp. 31Argb
TCCTGCCACCCGAAAACTTGCCGATCCTCGAATGGCTCGGTATCAAAACGTCAAAATCACTGTGATGAACCACTAGGACCGCTGCAGCATCACGCTCAATTCGAGGTCGCGGAAGATCGTATAGTTGCGCCGGATCCACTGATGCAACTCGGTGGACGAGTCCTTCTCGTGCCGGAGATAGCCGGTGAAGGAGAAGTTCAGCCGGTCGATATAGGTCTTCAGGAACACCGGCAGCGCGCTGAGGCGGAGCACCCGGCCTTGGCCCATGGCCGCGGGCAGTTCGCCGCGCACCACGAATTCGTTGTCGATGGTCATCAGCGCCCGCGGCGGAACCTGCCGGCGCAGCATCTCATAGCTGTGCGCGGAGACGCGGTCGATATCGGCAACGAACAGGATGATTGGCGCGACGTGGCGGCGCAGCGCTTCCTTCATGAAGCCGATTTCGTCGATCATCTTGAAGAATTCGTCGAAGGCGTGGAAGCCGAGGTCGATCACCTTCGCCACGCCGTCATTGACGATCAGCCGGTCCATCAACTGCATCTTGCCGTAGGTGTCGATGACATCTGCCGTCTCGGTGGTTTTGGGCAGGTAGTCGAGCAGCGACGGCTCCTTCAGGTTGATGTCGAAGGAAATCACATCGCCGTTCTTCAGCAGCAGAAATTCGCTCAGCAGCCGCGCGGCCAGGGTCTTGCCGACCTGGGGGCGGGGCGAGCAAATGATGTAGATGGGCGTAGCTGACATCGCCTGCTATATCAGGCGATTTTCGTGCCTAATCCAGCCCCGCATCCCCCGGGGGCGCGACTATTTTTCGCTGCCGCGCGTCACCGACTTGGCGCCGACCAGGTCGGTCAGCTTGATGCGGTCGAACTCGCTCCAGACGTTGGCGAGCCAGTGCCGGACATAGCCGCGGAGCACGAAAGAATAGTTCGCCGCCTCGTCGTGCGGGCCCTTGTTGGCGACGAATTTGAGGAACGGGACGGAAGCGACCTCGACCTGCTCATAGGCCATCTCGTTCAGCTTCGGGATGGTCAGGTCGGTGGCATCCTTGATGCGATGGAAATAGGAATTGTAGGTCGACTGGTCCCACTGGAAGAACTGCGTGTCGTTGATGAAGTTCTTCACCAGGAAGTATTTCGCGCCGCTCATGAAATTGGCGGTCTCCGCGATCTCGTCCAGCGAGGCGATCGAGGGACCGAGGATATGGAACACCGCGAAGGTAATCTGGCCGGACCGGGCCGCATCCAGGAAGCCGATGTCGCGGAGCGAGGCGAGCGCAGGCGACAACAGGCCGGCGCGGACGTCGATCACGGTAACCATGGAGCCGGCGTTCAGGGTGTCGAAGATCTTCATCTGGTCCGCGGTCGTCGTCATATCGACGATCTCGGTGATCTCAGGATGGAAGCGCTTCAGCGTTCCCCGCGGCGATTCGGTGTCGAAGGCCCGCGTCCCGACGTTGTTCGCGTTGAAATAGTCCAGAAGCGTCCGCGACACGGTCGTCTTGCCGACCCCGCCCTTGTCCGCGCCCACTACAATCACGACTGGCTTTGCCATGGAAATCCCTTACGACCGCGCCCCCGACCGCGAGGGCGCGATCGGAAAGTCCCCATTCCTGCTTTGGGCGCGAACATGGCAGAAACAAGGGAGAATTCAATTCCTTGAATGCCAAGCAGCGCGTTTAGTAGGGATTTTCTTAATGAGTTGAAGGGCGTGAGGCCACAATCAAAAATGTCGGCCCCAGGGACCCTGAATCGGACCCTGAAGCGGCGGTTGCTGCGACGGGCCGGCCGACTCGGCTGCGTCGCCCCAAGGGCCGGGCAATGGACCGCGTGAAGGGCCGCGCGGAGCGGGAGGCGGAAGTTCGCATTGTGCCGACGGTTCCTGTGCACCTTCTTCGGGACTAGCCGCGACATCGTCCGGCAGGGCGATCGGTCCAGGATCATGGCCGCCGCCGAACTTCACCAATGCATCCACCCTCGATTGCACCGACGGATGGGTCGCAAACAGGTCGGCGAAGCCCTCCCGCGGATTGTCCACACATAGTTCCATCACCGCCGAAGTGGCGCCCGGCAGTTCGCCGCGATTTTCGATCTTGCGCAGGGACGAGATCATCGCATCGGGATTCTTGGTCAACTCGACCGACCCGGCATCGGCCAGATACTCGCGCGATCGCGACAGGGCCAGCTTGACGACCTGCGACAACAGCCACGCCGCCACGATCAGGACGATGGCGATGATGATCACGATGATGGCGCCGCCACCGGAGCCCTTGCGATCGGACGAAGACGAGGAGGAGGACGACGACGAGGAGGACGACCAGCCGCCGCCGGTTGAATTCCAGGACAGGTTGGTGAACATCCGGAAGAATAGTTCGCCGAAGAAGCCGACCGCGCCGGCGATGATGACCGCGATCACCATCAACTGCACGTCGCCGTTGCGGATATGGGTGAGCTCGTGACCGAGCACGGCCTCGATCTCCTGGTCGTTCAGCGCCCGCAACAGGCCCGTGGTGACCGTGACGGCATATTGGCGCTGGTTCAGCCCGCTCGCGAAGGCGTTCAGCGCCGGGCTGTCCATGATCTTCAGCTTCGGCATCGGGATGCCGCGTGAGATGCAGAGGTTTTCCAGGAGATTATAGAGCCGCGGCTCTTGCTGCCGCGTCACGCTTTCGCCGCCGGTGACGGCGTCGATCATGTTCTGGTGGAAGAAATAGGCGATCACGATCCAGAGCGCCGCGCCGATCGTCGCATAAGGGGAAGCCGAGATCAGGTCATGCAGCGCCCGCATCAGGTAATCGTCGACCGAGCGGCCGCTGTCGATCATGACCTCCGCAACCAGCGCACCGGCATAGACCAGCACGTAGATCAGGACGAACAGCCCTCCGAGCAGGAGCATCGAACGGAACCTGTTCGACGCGATATGGGTGTAGAGACCGTAGGCGGCCATGCTGGACGTCCGCTAACCACTGTCATTCCGGGATGCGCCGTAAGGCGCAGGCCCGGAATCCATTTCACCGCATCGCCTGCGGCACGATGGATTCTCTGATGTGCAATTGCACATCATAGCTCGCGCATCGCGCGCCCCGGAATGACGGAGAAGATGCAGCGTCACCTCGCTCAGAACTTCACGCTCGGCGCGGTCTCGACTTGGCTGCGGCTGGCGCCGAGGTCGAAGAAGTCCTTGCGGGTGAAGCCGAACATGCCGGCGAACAAAGCGGCCGGCATCTGCTGGATGCCGGTGTTGTATTCTTGGACCGCATTGTTGAAGAAGCGGCGGCTGGCGGCGATCTTGTTCTCGAGATCGGAGAGTTCGCTTGCGAGCTGCTGGAAATTGGCGTTGGCCTTCAGGTCCGGATAGGCTTCCGACAGCGCGATCAACCGGCCGAGGGCGCCGCTTAGCTGGTTCTCGGCGGCGGAGACCTGCGCCGGTCCCTGCGCTGATATCGCGGAGTTGCGTGCCTTGATCACGTCGTCGAGCGTGCCGCGCTCATGGGCGGCGTAGCCCTTCACGGTCTCGACCAGGTTTGGGACCAGATCGTGGCGCTGCTTGAGCTGGACGTCGATGTCGGCAAAGGCCTGGTTGACGCGCTGGCTCAGCGCCACCAGCCGGTTGTAGGCGGCAAACGCAAACAGCACGAGGACGACGATGACGCCGAGAACGATCCAGCCGGTCGACATGGAAAAACTCCTGATGGGATTGCGCGCGAAGCCTAGGGTCTGTTGGGATTCAGGATTCTCATTCGTGCTTGGCTGTGATTCAAGCTTTGGATGGAACGATTCGTTTT
>NZ_JBEGDB010000451.1:0-3774 GCF_043638955.1 Bradyrhizobium sp. 31Argb
CCCGTGCAACAAAAAGCACGGGGGTAGGACCACAGGTTCAACCGAAGCATTCCGGCTTTCCCTGCGCGATGGTTTACAGCTTACTTCGTGCTCTTCCCGGTGACCGGGCTTTCTTGCCACCGTCGCTCTGCTCAACGAACAGAACTTAGCGCCAGCGTCGGGGCGCCAGAACCACACGACTTCGCCGTCCGTGATCGTCACGCTCGTCAGTCGTGACGCTTACGTCCACCGCATCTCACCGCAACGTTCGTGACGATCGCGACCCGCCCCTCATTTGGGTGAGATGCGCGGAGTTAAATCACTGATTTGCCCGACGCCTTAAGCGGGATATTTTTCACCCGGTGGCTGGACGTCCCAAATCAGCTTGAGATCATTCAACAAATTAATTTCCACGCGCGTCAGATTTCCGGGTCGCTTCGGGCCTCCCGGCACCGACGCGAAACGAGATCGCGATTTTGATTTGCCCGTCGGGCACTGGCGCAAGCTACCAGTGCCAATGTCAGCGGGAGGACCGCGCTTGAATGCGTTCGCCGCGCACCGTTCGAGCGGCGTCGTGCCGGCGTAGTCAGGCCCGCTTCCTATTCAGATCGGCGGTTTGCGTGTTGGGACAGTGCGTCTGCCGCATTACGTCGCTTGCGGTAAGACCTGTTTAAGCATTGAATAACTCGCCTCCATGCGCTGCGGTGCAATTCTTAGAGCGGGATCTGAGGCTATGCCGAGTCGGTCCTGTTAACCGCCCGCAAGCAGGGACAGGCGTGCAGCCTTCATGGGGGGCAACGACCGGCGCATTCGATCACCGATGAGGGAGGATAGGATGAGCACTTGGCTTAGTGAGCGAGAACAACGCCTCGTCGCCGGGGCCGAGTCAGCATCGGCGGCTACCCCAATTCCGACCCAGATCGTATCCAATGGCGAGTATCTGCCGCCGCCGCAGAGTAATACCCAGAGGAAGGTCGAGGCCAGGATCAATGAGCTGGCCGAGGCGAATGGCAGGCACCTGGGTCTGAACCGCCGGCAATTCATGCGCACGAGCTGCGGCATGGCTGCAGCATTTCTCGCGATGAACGACGTCTACGGCAACGTCTTCCAGGTCGCGCCAGCTGAAGCCCGCGAGCCGGAGTTAATGCTGGCCCGGGCGCAAAGCCTCGCCGGGCAGTTCATCTTCGACGTCCAGACCCATTTCGTGCGCGACGAGTTCGACCACAAGGAGCTGTTGGGGCTCGGCCAGTTTGCGAGCGAGCACTGGAACCCGAAGATGAAGGAGGAAGGCGTCTCCTCGCTAGGCCGGTACAAATTTGAGAACTACGTGAAAGAGGTTTACTACGACAGCGATACCAGCCTGGCGCTGTTGAGCGGCGCCCCGTTCGACGACCCGAGCTGGTGGCTGCTCTCCAACGAGCAGATCGTCAAGGCCCGCGAGTTGATCAACGATTTCGCCGGCTCTCGGCGGCTGCTGGCGCACAGCGTGATCACCCCGAAGCAGCCCGGCTGGATGGAGGAGGTCGACAAGGCGATCACCGTCTATAAGCCGGATTCTTGGAAGTCCTATACGATAGGTGACCCGCTGGCACCCTCCAAATTCCCGTGGCGGCTCGATGATGAGCCGCTGATGTATCCATTCTACGAGAAGGCGGTGAAGGCCGGCATCAACACGCTGTGCATCCACAAGGGTCTGCTGCCGCCCGACTACGAGAAGTCCTTTGCCGGCGTGTGGGAATACGCAACCGCGTGGGATATCGGAAAAGCTGCAAAGGATTGGCCGCAGATGAACTTCGTGATCTACCACTCGGCGTTGCGGCCATTCCTTGAGCTGCCCGACCAGGCCTGGGCCGAATTCGAGCAGACCGGCCGTATCCGCTGGGCAACGGACCTCGCGGAGATCCCGCAGAAGTTCGGCGTCACTAACGTCTATGCCGAGCTCGGCACGTCTTTCGCCAACTCTGCGGTGGCGCATCCCAAATTCTGCGCCGCTCTGGTCGGCACGCTGATCAAGGGCATGGGCGTCGACCATGTCATGTGGGGCACCGACTCCGTCTGGTACGGGTCGCCGCAGTGGCAGATTGAGGCGCTGCGCCGGCTGGAAATCCCCGAGGACATGCAAAAGGAGTACGGCTTTGCGCCGCTCGGTGACGCCAACAGCCCGACCAAGCAGCTGATCTTCGCCGGCAACGCAATCCGGCTCTACAAGATTAAGATGAAAGCGGCTGACAACACCGGGATGCCGGCGTTTTCCGAGGATCGGCTCGCGGCGCTCAAGAATGAATACGCGTCGGCATCCATCGAGCCCTCGAACCTGCGCTACGGCTACGTTCGAGCTGGCTAAATGCCCAATGGTGCCTTGCGTTCAAAGGGTTGATCGCGAAGCGGCTGGGAAGGCCGCGCGACTCATGAACACCCTGCTGCTGGTGATGATTTCCATCGTTGCAGGTCTGCGAGAAGTGAGCGCGCAGGACGCAGAATGCGTCCGCGAACGCGCTGCCATGGTCGAAACCATCCGCGGCTACGCCCGGTCCCACGGTGTTTTTGGACAGCAGAAGCCGTCGGAGAGGGTCCTTGAGGCCATGGGGCAAACACAGCGCCACCTGTTCATTCCTGAGCGCTCCTGCTCGATCGCATACGCGGACATGCCGGTTCCGATCGGCTTCGGCCAGACCATATCGCAGCCGTTGATCGTCGCGTTGATGACCCAACTGGCCAACGTCGCGCCCGATGATGTCGTGCTCGAAATCGGTACGGGCTCGGGCTATCAGGCCGCTGTCCTAGCGCGTCTGGCGCGAAACGTCTGCACCATCGAGATCATCCCGCAATTGGCCGAGGCCGCCGCCAAAACACTCAGAGAGCTCGCCTATGACAACGTAAACGTTCGGCGCGGCGACGGATATGCTGGCTGGCCGGAATGCAGTCCTTTTGACGCAATCGTCGTAACCGCCGCGCTCGGGCAGGTGCCGCAGCCTCTGATTGAGCAGCTTAGAGTGGGTGGCCGGCTGGTGATGCCGGTCGGGCCTGCTTACACCACTCAGCAGCTCACGGTGGTCGAAAAGATCGGTCCCAGCGAGACGACAACGCGCGTCGTCGGTCTCGTGCGCTTTGTGCCCTTTACGCGTTCACCTGACTAGTTGCTCTGCACAGTGATTTTGACGTGTTGGGTGGGCTGTCAAATTAGCTCCGGCAGGTCTTTCGGATCCACGAGGACCTCGATGCTGCGAGGTGTCCTTGGCTGCCTTCTGATGAGGCCAGATCGTTCCAGGGTCAGCACCATTTGGTGAACCGAGGGCGGGCTGACGCGGAAGTATTCCTGCATGTCGGTTTCGGCCGGGGGCCTGCGATGCAGCCGGGTATAGAGGTGGATAAAAGCCAGATACTGCCCCTGCGTGGGCGTGAAGGGTTTTGTCGAAGGACTCACGCCGGCCATCCGATTCAGTTGTTCGTGCGTGCCTCGAACGAGGAGGCACGCCATGAATGTACGCTATCGGGTCGAACTCAGCCAAATCGAGCGCACCGAACTGAGGGCGCTACTCAGCGGCGGCAAGCATGCGTCCCGCAAGCTCAAGCGAGCGCAGATTTTGCTGGCCGCCGATGCCGGGACCAGCGACGAGGGGATCGCAAGGAGCGTCGGCGTGAGCAGCTCGACCGTATACCGGACCAAGCGACGCTTCGTGGAAGGCAATCTGGAGCGGGCGCTGAGCGAAGAGCCGCGTCCCGGAGCGGAGCGCAAACTCACCGGCAAGGAAGAAGCCTTGCTGGTGGCGACCGCCTGTGCCAGCCCCCCAAAGG
>NZ_JBEGDB010000452.1:0-3769 GCF_043638955.1 Bradyrhizobium sp. 31Argb
GCTGCGACGCCCGCACCGATGGCGAAGCGACGGGATCAGTTGCAGCAACTCAAGGCGCTTGGCCCGGCGTTTGCCACCACGCTGGTGCAGGAGGTGTTCTACAAGGACTTCCGCAACCGGCGCGAGGTCGCGAGCTACTGCGGCTTGGCGCCCAGTCCCTGGCAAAGCGGCGGCATCGACCGCGAGCAGGGGATCAGCAAGGCCGGCAACCGCCGCGCCCGCCACAAGACGATCGAACTGGCCTGGCTCTGGCTGCGCCATCAGCCGGACAGCGCGCTCAGCCGCTGGTTCCGCAGCCGCACGGAGAACGCCGGCAAACGCGCCAAGCGCGTCGCCATCGTCGCCCTGGCGCGCAAGCTGATCGTGGCGCTGTGGCGCTATCTCACCAGCGGTCTTGTTCCGGAAGAGGCCGTGATGAAGGCATAACCCCCCAATCACCCAACCAGGGCGAGGCGGCCCGCGCCGCGCGCCCCGTACAGGATGGATGATGACCGTGCCACCCAGGGGCTTCCACAACGCCGTTTTGTAGATGGGTCTCATCCGCTAGGCTTCCTCGCCGCAAGCATGCGGAAGGTGGGTACGGATCAGCCGATCCGACCGGATATGAGGTGATGCCGTGAGCTGCAGAAATCTTCGGAAGCCAATCCTCACCCGGGGCCCGGTCGTCGCGCTGCGCTACGCATGGCTCCGCGCGCCGCCCTCTCACCGCAAAAACCCGACCCAACCCTGTTCGTTGAGAGCCTTGACTCACAAAGCCCCATATGAGGGTGGGCAAAGCGCAGCGTGCCCACCTTCTCTTGCACCGCCCGTGGATGGTGGCACGCTGCGCTTTGCCCACCCTACGGCCGTGCCGCATCCGCCGTCATTGCGAGCGAAGCGAAGCAATCCATGCCTCAGCAAGCGGTGCTGTGGATTGCTTCGCTTCGCTCGCAATGACGCGTTCAGCGCGCCGGCCTCACCGGTGCGGAAAATTTCTCGGTGCGGTCGCGCTCGTTCATGTCGATGACGGTCTCCATCGGCGCCGTCAGCTCGTAGACGTAGCTGATGTCGGTGAAGTAACGTTTCGCCGTCCCGCCGAGCGCTTCGGGGGCGACGCGGTCGAGCAGGATCAGGCCGAAATCGGAATCGGGGCGGCGGGTGGCTTCGCTGGTGTTGAACTCCTCCCAGCGGAAATGAAAGATCGCCTCCGACTCCTTGCCGTTGACTTCCCAGTTCGCGACGATGTGCGGATGCTTGCCCACCAGGGACAGGCCCTCGTCTGAATGCGAGGCGAGCTCGAAGAACAACAGCGACAGCGACTGTGCGGCGCGCGCGCTGACCGCGATATCGGGGCCGGAGATCGCGATGCGCTCGGCATGCGGGATGGCGCGGGCCTCGAACAATCCTTTCAGCTTCACGCCCTGCCACTGGCTCTCGCTGAGCAGCGTGACCACGTTCGACATGGCGTGAATGCGACCGATCAGGAGATCGCGCGCAGCATCGACGTCCGAGCCATGGCGCAATGTTCGGGTGACGATCGACTGGATCACCGCGAGGATGTTCTTGACCCGGTGGTTGAGCTCGTCGATGACAGCGGTCAGCCGCCGCTCGAACCCGATCCTCACCTCGATCTCGCGGCTGAGCCGAAGGTTGTTATAGGCGACATAACCGAACAGGCCGCAGACGATGCCGGTCAGCGCGAGGCCGATCGCCGCCACGATCGCCGCGGTCTGGTTCGCCCGCGCCGCGGCGGAGGTCTTGGCGTAATAAGCGAGCGACCAGTCGCGGCCGCCGAACGTCACCGTCCGGACCATCGACGGCGCCGGCCCATCCGGCCGCACCGCGCGCGAGGTGATGACACCCTGGTCGTTGGCGACCAGTTCGTCGTTGGAATCGCGCGGGTCCTTCAGCACCACCGAGAACAGCGACATATCGTCATTCGCCAGCATCAACGGCCCGAGCTCATACGAAAATGTGACGAATCCCGCCGGCTCCGAGGCGCCCTGCTGAAACACCGGCGCGGCGAGCGCGACACCGACCGGCCCGTTCTGGCGCAATAGCGGAATCGGATCCGAGGCCACCGGCTTGCCATCCGCCATCGCCTGCGCCAGCATCGGCCCGATCACGGAATGGTGGTCGAAGCTGCGGCCCGGTAGGATGATGGTCTCCGGCGTCCGCGGCTCCAGGTCCATCATCACGTTGACGGGCTTGTCGAGCGCCTTGATGTCGAGGGGCTGGTCGTCGAAGTCGCGGATGGTCGGATTGGGGAAGCCGGCCTTCTTCAGCTCCTGCTCCGCCGCCACGAGCTCGTCGGGCCTGAGCCGCGCAATCCAGGCGGCAATCACGAAATCGGTCTTGAAGGCATAGATCGAGGAGCGCAGCGGCTGCAGCATGTCGGCCTTCACCACCGACGGCGCGCGAAACAGGCCCGAGGAGACGCGGGCGAGCAGTTCGCGCTCGGTAAGCCGGTCCTGCACCAGGCTGGCGTGGACGTCGATCGCCCGCGCCAGCGCGATGCCGTCGAGCGTCAGCTCCTGCTCGTGCACGCGATAGGCCGCGAGACCGGAGAGCAGCACCCCGATCAGCGCAATGAAGGCGATAATGAAACCCAGCCGGACCACGCTGTTACTCGGAGACTGTGGGTTGGCGAAGATGAACAGCGGACATCTGGCGTCTGCGGGGGCGACAACGATTGGATACGGGGTGAACGCCAACCGCGGCGGAATATGGAGTGGCGAGCATCGGTACGCAACGGAAGGCGGCAATTAACGTGAACGACGGCTGGCGCCGGCTGGCGAAAGCAGCGTCAGAGTTGGCTAATGGGAGTGGCTGGATTTTGTTCCCATTGCGGCATGGAATATTTCGTCGCACCCGCCGTTTGCCGCTTGCGTGAGAGTGGCGTAGCCCGGGTGAAGCGCCAGCGTGACCCGGGACCGCTCGTGGACGTCGACGCAGATGTCCCGGGTTGCGCGTTCCGCTCCACCCGGGCTACGAGGCGCGTTAAAATCTTAACGAACGGCATATCATATTAACAAATCGTTCAACCCGCCTTTGCCTTGTCCTTGGCCTTGGCAGAGGCTTTCGGGCGCAGGCCGCCTTTGGCCTCAATGAAGGCGATGATGCGCTCAAGCCCGTCGCTCTTCTTCAGGTTGGTCATGACGAAGGGACGCTCGCCGCGCATCCGCTTCGCATCGGTCTCCATCTTCTCGAGCGACGCGCCGACATAAGGCGCGAGGTCGATCTTGTTGATCACGAGCAGGTCGGAGCGGGTGATGCCGGGGCCGCCCTTGGACGGGATCTTGTCGCCGGCGGCGACGTCGATGACATAGATCGTGAGGTCGGCCAGCTCCGGCGAAAAGGTTGCGGCCAGGTTGTCGCCGCCGGACTCGATCAGCACGAGATCGAGGCCAGGGAATTTCGCGCGCATGTCGGCGACCGCCGCCAGATTCATCGAGGCGTCCTCGCGGATCGCGGTGTGCGGACAGCCGCCGGTCTCGACGCCGGCGATGCGGTCCGGCGTCAACGAACCCGAGCGCACCAGGAACTCGGCGTCCCATTTGGTGTAGATGTCGTTGGTGATCGCGGCGATATCGTAACGCTCGCGCATCGATTTGCAGAGCAGGTCCATCAGCGCGGTCTTGCCCGATCCGACCGGACCACCGACTCCGACGCGAAGCGGGCCGTGAGATTTGGACATGTCAGGAGTCCTTCCACCGTCGTCCCGGGCTTGACCCGGGACCCATATGTGGACGGCCCCCGTGGCACAAGAGCTTTTGAGGTGATCGGATCG
>NZ_JBEGDB010000453.1:0-3665 GCF_043638955.1 Bradyrhizobium sp. 31Argb
ATAGAAAGGGATCAGGAGCGGTCAGTTTCCAACTAACAAACCGGTTCAAGCGGTCCCGCTCCGCGGGTCCATTTCAGAGTTCATCGCACCGCAGGACGGTAGCAATGATGTTTTCGTGCACATCTCGGCGGTGGAGAAGGCAGGCTACACCTCGCTCGCTGAGGGCGCGAAGGTCAGCTATGAAGTGGTGACGAACCGCGGCAAACAAGCGGCAGAAAATCTTCGTCTCGGGTAAGTCGCGGCTCTGCGCTCTAACTCGTAATATTGGATGTCCAGCCTAGGTTTGCTGGGCGTGCTAGTCACGCTGCATTTTCATTTTGCAAGTTAGAATACCGGCCCTGCTACGTTCAGTCGTGGTGGGCGGGATAGGCTAGGTGGCGATCTGTGGATTTGAACCTCGATATTCCCTGAGCTAGGCAGAAGCCCCCGCCTCCGTCGGGACTTCTGGAATATATCCCAGTTGCCGCTCCAGGGCGGCCACCGTTAGGCGGGCGGAATCTAATCTCGCAGTCGCCTCGACCAGGGCGGTCCAGGTTTTGTCCGACCGCGAAACCGCTGCGGAGCCAATCTCAAACAGGCTGTGCTTGAGATGGGGAGCCGCTTCGTCGCGCAGGGCACGCCCCAAATCAACCAGCGTGCGCGACAGCGCTCGATGCGCGCAAGCGTCCTCTCGTTCCAGGTTCTCCACCAGTGCGAGGGCCTTGCGATATCGTCGTATCGCTGCAACGACTCTGCTTTCGAGATCGGTGTTATCGCTCATCTGCTCTTCTCCCCACGAATCTTTGAGCAATTTATGCCGCCGTGAACGAACAAAAATGTGGCGGCTTGCAGGGTGGGAGCAAGGCCATGATGAAATCATCCGCCCGAAAATGAGGCGGGGACGTATGTATCGCCTTGGACAATGCCAAAAGTCCGGCTAGCTGTCCGTCCTCCTCCTGTCGGGGGCACGCCACGACTCCTTGGGGGATCAGATTGGTCATGCGAGCGACGCAGCGACTCTTTATTGGTTTTTCCTCGGCGTCTTTCTTTATCGTCGGCGTCGGCATCGTCTTGCCGGCGTGGATCGCGTTCCACGCCGGCGGATCGAGCCTGGTTGGCCTGGTGTTGCTGACCTCCAGCGTCGCCGGAGTCGTTCTCGCACCGCTCGGCGGGTACGTCGTCGACCGACATAGCCGTCTCACAGTCACTGCAGTCGGACAAGTGATCCGGGCTTCCGGGCTTTGCGTGCTGGCCCTGGTGGAAATCCTGCCGGAAGGGCTTTCGCGCTCCCTCCTGGTTCTATCAGCCGTTCTCGGGGCCTTCGGCTACGCGCTCCTGGCGGGCGCCATGAGCGGCCTGCTCCAGTCGCTCATTCCCGAGGCTGAGCGCATGACATTCAACATGCGCCTGTCCTTCTTCAATCAGGCAGGGCTCGCCATGGGGACAGGTGTAGCCGGCTACGCGATCGATCGGCTCGGCAGCACTACAGCGGCCGTCCTGTCCGCCTGCATCGCATTGGCCGTTCTGCCTCTCCTCTGGATGCTGACGAGGACCCCAAGCGGTCGCCGGTCAATGAAGGGGCTCAATCCGCTTTCCGCCTCGCGTGAAGCGTTCCGCTATCTTCTGAGCGAGCCGCAAAGTTTGGCCGCTGCGATCATGGTGGGACTGGCGTTCGCCGTGATCCAGATCACCAACCTGTTGTTGCCTGGTTTCGTCATCCATGCGCTTGGCGGCGGCAGCGATCTCTTCGGCATGCTCGAGATGACGGCCGCAATCGCCGGCATGGCCGCCCTTGCTGTCGCCGGGATACCGGCGCTCGCCAGGAAAATGGCCCGAGCAACGGCGACGGTTCTCGCAGGGGCAGCGGCCTCGTTGATCGTTCTATCCTTCGTGACCAACCCGCTGGTCGCGATTGTGCTCTATGCCCTTGCTGGAATGCTGTGGAACCTGTCACGGGCCGCGGCCAACGGACATCTTTTGACCGTTGTGGATTCGGCCTTGATCGGGCGCGTCCAGGCATTCACGACCCTGCTGACAGGCGGGCTCGGTGGGCTCATCTTCCTTCTGCCAACCTTGGTCCCGAACGCAACCGAAGCTGGCCTCTACATGGCCTGTGGGGTGACGATTGTCATCGCCACCGTGCTCGTTGGCCTATGGACCGGCCGACGCAGATACGCGCGCATCTGAGTGCTCATGTTTTCAGAGGGCGTCGTATTGGAGCGCGGCTGTCTCCCTCAAACTGACGGCCGAGACGATTTGAGGGTTGATTGGTCGCCCTCTACGTTCAAGGTTGGGTTTTGCGCCGGTGAACGCCGAAGGTCACAATTCCATCCGCACGATCTCAATAGGCTCGCCGCCGAGTCCATGAGAGAAAAAGTCGCAGTCCACGCTTCGAAAGCCGCATTTTTGATAGAAGCCTTCGGCGTTGATCGTCGCCTCGAGCCTGATCGGCCCACTATGGCCCATCCGCGCTCGTGCTATCCCGATCTCGAGCAGCCGACGGCCGAGCCCGGAACCTGCAGCCTCAGGCAATATGAACAACCTGGTTACTTCGCCCGGCTCGGCATCGACAAATCCAACCACAATACCTTCGTGCTCACACACCGTCATTCGTCCCTTGGCGATGAGCTCTTCGTAAAATGCGGGCGTCCGCTCGCCCATCCAATTCGCTATCTGGTCCCGAGAGTAGGATGCTCCTCCAAGTCCGGCGATTGACGCCTTCGTGATATTGAAAACCGTCTCCGCGTCTTGGTGGTGAGCGGCCCTGAAGGAAAACTTGCCATCGCGCATCATCAGCACTCCAACGAATCTCTGTGCCTTTTTGCTCTGTGGAACCACCAGGTCGCAGTCAACGGGATCCCCGTCGACGACACAGGTCAGACGACGGCACTGCCCGCAGAAAGGAAACGCGCCGGCGGCCGTGTGACCCGGGCGTCGTTGACCTCAGCTGGTCGACAATTCTGCAGCGATCCACCACGAGACGTGGGCCAGCACCACGATCGCGTACGCTGCCGGGCGTCCATCATCATGAGCGGCGACCTTGAGCTCGCACCCAGTCAGGAAGATCGCCGTGTAACCAGTTTCGAACTCGGCCCAGGCCAGGAAAGCACGGTCTCCTTCTGAACAGGAAGGCGCAGCTCCCTTGCGCGCTCGATGCGCTCGGCTTGCTGAAATGCAATCTCTTTGCGTACCAACTTCTCTAGTTCGTCTTCTGCGGTTCGCCAGAAATGCTCGCGCGGCGTTCTCGCGGTCCCTTTCCGTTCTATCATGATCCGCTCCCGGAAAGCTGCCAGACTACGGCAACAGGTAACCCGGCGCTAGGTTCTGGGTGCCGCCCACCCAGCTTCTCTCTGATGGAACCTGTTCTCGCCGACGCACGCCTGCATGTCGGTGCGCCGGAACCAGATGGCGCGGCCGCAGCGTAGCGGCGGATTGCCGGCGGTGAAGACGATCTGCTCGTCGGTCCGCATCCGCAGGACCTCATGCGGCAGCATGAGCGCCCGGCGCGCGAGCTGCTTGGACCGCGTCCGGGAGGAACCCGACATCCGCGAGGACTGGCTCAGCTGATCAACCTCCACCGTCGTGTCACCGCAACGCTTCGAGATGTAATCCGCCGTCTCGGGATCGTTGATCGCCGAGAAGGAGATCCAGGACGCGCTCTCGAACCACTTGCTGGTGGCATCACG
>NZ_JBEGDB010000454.1:0-1839 GCF_043638955.1 Bradyrhizobium sp. 31Argb
TCACTTCACGAGCGGTTTGGTGGCGAGTCCAACCTGGTTGAGGCCGATGCGGCCGAGCAGGTCGAGCACGTCCATCACGCTTTGGTACTGGGCCTGCGCGTCGCCGCGCAGCACCACGGGAAACTCCGGCGTCAGCGCCTTCTGCTGCACCAGCCGCTGCCCGAGCTCGGGCAGCGTCACCGGAATGGTGTCGAGGAAGATCTTGCCGTCATTGGAGACCGTGATCGCCTTGGTGGTCTGGGTCGCCAGCGACGGCGCGGCCGAGGCCTTCGGCAGGTTGACCTTCTGGCCCTGCACCGTCGCCGTCGTCATGATGATGAAGATCACCAGCAGCACGTAGGCGAGGTCCAACATCGGCGTGATGTTGATGTCGTCATACGGCTTGGAGTCGCTCTGGAGCTGCATCGCCGTTTACTCCGCGGCCATGCGGTGGTCGATCGGATCCGGCCGGTCGGCGGTGTAGAACTCCGCCATCTTGGTCACGAACTCGTCGACGAAGACCTGGATGTCGCTTGTCAGATCCTTGATCTTGGAGATCAGGTAGTTGTAGCCGAACAGCGCCGGGATCGCGACGCCGAGGCCGGCCACGGTCGCCACCAGCGCCGCCGCGATGCCGGGCGCGATCGCGTTGACGTTGACGTCGCCGGAGGCCGCGATCGCCGCGAAGGTGATCATGACGCCGACCACGGTGCCGAGCAGGCCGAGGAACGGACCGCCGGAGATCGCGATGGTCAGGACCACCATCAGCCGGTTCAATCGCTGGATCTCCTTGACCACGCCGCTGTCGAGCGCGGCGCGGATCGCCGCGATCGAGGCGCCGGACAGCACCGGCGCGGCGCCGCCGCGGAAGCGGTGGCGGATCTCCTGCGCCCCGATGTGGTAGATGCGGTAGAGCGAGGAGGCCTTCATCGCCTTGGCATCGGCCGCCGTCAGCCGGCCGCCGAGGGTGGCGACATCGGCATCCTCGCCGCGGTCGAGCATGGTGAGATCGTCGGCGACCGCGCGGAAGTGCTTCATGAACACCGCATTGGCCTTGGCCTGGCGGTTCAGGTAGCCGGTGCGGTCGACCATCACCACCCAGCTCAAGGCCGCCATGATCACCAAAAGGCCGATCACCACCCAGCCGTCGAGCGTGACCGACTTCAGGATCACCGCGAAGTAGCCCGACAGCCAGCTTCCGGTTTCCTCATCGACGCTGAAGGCGATCAGCTTGGCCTGGTCGGGGCCCTGCCCGATCGCGGCGAATTTGATGAAGCCGGCCGACCGCGCGATCTTCGCAATCTGCAGCTCGTCGACGTCGCCGGCAAAGCCCGCCATCGCCGGGACCGCAACCGGCGCGGGCGCAGCGGCGGCATCGTCCGCGGCCGGCGCCGCGGTGCCGTCCGCAGCCGTCGCAGCAGGGGACTGCGCGGCTGCGGACGGGGCGGCCTGGGCGACCGGAGTTGCACTGGAGGTTGCAGACGTGTCACCTCCGATCAGGGCCACCGTGTTCAGCGCCGGCAACGAGGCGGCGACCGACGCGTAAGCGTTGCCGTCGAGCGTCAGCGTGACCTGGCCGTTGCTGGCAACCACGGCCAGATGATGCCAGGTGCCAGGTGCGACCGGCGCACCGGCGCCGCTGCGCTGCGCGGCCCCGGCATTGGTCACCTCGACGAACGGCGCGCCATTGTCGAGACCGATCACCAGCGCATTGCCGGCCGCAGCATCGCGGCGGCTGTAGAGCGCCGCGTTCGGCTGCGCGGCCGCCGGCCTGATCCAGGCCGACCAGGTGAACGGTGCGCCCGCCGCCTGCGTCAGCGACGGCGAGGCCGGCAGCGTCACCGGATTTTGGCCGGTCAG